>JAEUVM010000547.1 GCA_016787125.1 Chitinophagaceae bacterium
CAAAATCTGAGTGATTTTATTTTCCAATTTGCGACTGTTTCCGTAATTTTATGCCAAGTTCTTCAGCATATTTTCGCAAGTGAATTGGCAGGTGAATTGAACATTTTGAACTGTTACAATCAGTTGATTCTAATTCATTTGTACTCATATTTGGGAGGCCTGTCCTCCCGACGAATCTCATCTATCACGTTGATAATCAAACTTTGTTCAGGTGAATGCCTGGTGAGTGAATTAAAAGGTGAATGATGAGCGTTGAGAAAGAAAAGTAAGTTGATAGTCAAATCGATGAATTAAAAAATCGATGGGCTGTCTTCCCGACGAAATAAAAGTCTCTGATAACTTCAGAGGCTTTTTGCTTTTGGGGGGTCGCCGCGATGCATAATTATTCAACACAGGGATACAGAGGGATGGAGGAGCACAGAGGGTTCGAACTGAGGGGTATTTCTCTGTGTAACCCTGTTACTCATTACCTCTGTGTTGAAAAGGTTAATGAGGTGGCGGCATATGTTGCAGCGTAGAAGCCAACAGACCCCGCATGGACGGGACAAGTTCCCGTATGGACGGGACAAGTTCTCGCATTGGTAGGAAGAAATGGCGCACAGAGGGAAAGGGATCCCGTATGGACGGGATAAGTTGGCGTACCCAGGACCAACGCTCCCGTATGGACGGGACGAGTTCCCGCATCGGCGGGACAAGTTCCCGCATCGGCGGGACAAGTTGGCTCACCCGGTACAAAAGATCCCGTATGGACGGGACAAGTTGGCGTACCCAGCACTAACGATCCCGTATGGACGGGACGAGTTGGCGTGCGGACGAGAAAAGATGGCGTACCCAGCACTAACGATGGCGTACCCAGGACCAACGATGGCTCACCCGGGACTTAAAATTCCTCACCCACGACCAAGAGATGCGTACCCGCGACCGTTAGCAGGGTACCGGCAATAATGTTTTTCTTACCCGGAAGCTGCACCTTACCTGCCGGGAAAAAAGAGTGGCGATTTTATAAGCCATTTTGTCATGCCCACAACAAATAGCCCCGCACGGGCGGGACAAGTGGACGTACCCGCCGCTAAGAGCAGCGTACCCACGACCAAGAGCGGTGCACCCACGACAAAGAATCCCGTACCCACGGGACAAGATCCCGTACCCACGGCAAAAGATGAGGTACCCAGCACAATGAATCACGTACCCACGACATAGAGTGGCGTACCCACGACCATCATCAGCGCACCCGCGACATTTAATCATCATATTTTCAATGAGTTAGAAAAATGGGATAAAGAACAGGATGAATGTTAAATGATGAATGAAATTTTGGTGAAAATGGGTGGAGGTTTTGAAGAGCGGGAATACAATGGGAACGCGGACACCGTCGGCCAAAGCCTAGGGCGGCGGACGATGACGCTGAATTAGCTGATGGGAACTAATATAGAATATTCTGCCGTGGTAGTGGAAAACGCGTCATATTGGAAAAGACATGCTGGAAGTGAAGTAAACGGCTTCGCCGAGCTGGAACTTGAACACTTTTTGAAATAAAACCTGAATTGAATCGGCCTATATATCTATTAATACAAGGTCTTTTAAGGATTATTCGGGCATAATATATTATTATTTTTAGAGTATTAAGTGTTTTCTCTTGCAGGATGGAGAAATATACCATTTTATGGTTATTGTCAGCATCCGAGAAAAGTAATATGTTTAAACCGGAGGAAAATTTATATTATTCCTCCCGAACCTTTTTTTTGACAAAACCGCTGCTGCATGAGCTATGCACCTATATTTCCAGGCAGCCTTGCTGTGATTTTGTCTGTGTTTAAGCATGCGAATTTCTTCAAAAAAATCATTTTTTCACCGGAGATGTGTTTGCCAAAAATGTTAGTATTTTTGTAACCCTCCATTTAAACAGCTTTATATGAAAATTCTGTTTCAAAGAATCTACAAGTTTAACTTGGATACCAATAGGGCAGAAGAACAGGTTGTTCCTGCTGACGCAAAGGATTTTAATGACTATATTTTTGAGTTGATTGAAGATGTTGCTAGGGATAAAGGAAATAAGAAATTCAACTTTCCAAAGGAGGTTACTGCAACGAAAACAATCCTCGCCGGGTTGAATGACGGGAAAAAAGATACTGTTGCGGTCAGCTTTGCAGAACGTCTTATCAAAATTGAGATCGATGTACAGAACAAAATAGATCATCTTGACCAGGAAGTCCAGAAGGGTATAATGCTACAGGCATTGGTGGACATGGGTAACTATACGCAGTATTATATTATCAAGGCTGAACATTTCGATTTTATAAATGAAAAGGATAACAAACGGACAACAGGCTTACCCATAAAGCGGAAAATTTTCAAATCATTTTATTGTACCGTTCCCGCGGATGGGAAATTCAAAAATGCCTATGTAAATGATAACCGGGCTTCTATTACCACCTATTGGTGGAAAACGTTCCTTGAGCTGGAACCTGAATTCACGGACGATTATAACACGGAACGGGCATTTACAATGATCGAGAGTAAAGTACTCAACAAGTTCAAGGAAAGCCACAAAAGCGATTACGCTTATCTCAGAAATGCTACGGTAGCTTATTTCAGAGCAAACGACGAATTCGTGATGGAGGAGTACGTCAAAAAAACATTTGAAAAATATGTTCCCGAGGATGACGGCCTCAATATGAAAGCGATCAGCAGCAAGCTAAAAGCGCTGCCAGAGAATAATTCTTTTGATAACAGATTCAACATTAAAAAAGAGAAGGTTAGGAAGAGATTTATAAAGAGAGTCGAACTGAGCCCGCAGTTGGACCTTATTTTAAAAGAAAATATCGATTGGGGAAAGACAATTGTCCCGGTACGTGACAATAAAGGAGCAAAGTGTTTACAGATTAGAACAGATGAAGGGTTTGATTATTTTGAAAAAGCGGCCAAATGATCGAAGCGATAGGTATACTGGAGTGTTTATTTGCTGAGCATACTAAATCAAGTTCTGCAGAGAATTTGAACGATTACACCTTTAAAGCAAATGTGAAGGGTATCAAACCGAATGCAGAGGGGAATCTGGGAAAATACCTAGGAGGCTTTACACACAAGGATTTTTTTAATTTAACGCTAGTTACATCAGAAGGGCAGTTTACCTACCAAGGAGGGAAAAATAATTCAATATTTTACCAAAAACTCCAGGAAACAAGAATTGACCCTGATCTTGTAGACCAGCTTTCGATTGTATTAATCATTCAAAAGGAGGCACACGATCGCAATGCCTATTTTGTCTATGAGCCCGCAACTTTATTTCAGGAGCTTATCGGACTGAAAAATGTTCAGCTTATCCAAGCCATTTCAGAACTTTTCAATCAAAACGAATCTTACCTGTATTTCATTAATAGTAATACAGATTTATTATATGAAACAAGAACAATTTTTGCCGCTAGCAGTATAGAAGCTAAGAAACAGAGAGAAACTGGAGACCTCGACCGGGCAAAAATATGGGAGCGTTTAAAGACTGTTTGTCATGTAAGCGGCATCAATAACTGCCTGGCTTTACCTGAAGATTTTGATCTTATAAATGAAGGTGGTATTCCCGACACCCTGAAAGTAAAATTTAGTGAGTGTAAGTTCATGCTCGCACTTGCGGTAATTTTCGATCTAACAGAAATTTCAAACGATGCCGTTAAATTAAAATTGAGCGGCTACAAGGTTTTCGAACTGGAAAGATCTCTTACGCCGATGGATACAGCCGAACTTTCTAACTATTATAATATTTATAACTGGATCATTGCTGGTGGCAGTATTCAGGATAAGACCGGTCTAGCCCGTAATTTAATCTCATTAAATCTCGGGGACGGGCCTTCATACCCTCTATCACCATCTGCTTACAAATCAATCTTGTCAGGGTATAAAGTCTATGAACGGCAGAATATCAAACAGTATATCGAGCTGCGCAACAAGATGTCAGACCAAATCATATCTTTTAATGAAAAAGCAACAAAAATCGTTGATGGATTTGCAGGCAGTTTTCAAAAATCAACACTGGCGGTCGTTTCACTTTACGCGACATTGATCATCGGTAAAGTGCTTTCTTCCTCCAACGTAATAGGAGCATTCTCGTTAGGTGCTACTATTCTTTCATATGTTTTTTTGATCATTTCCCTCGTCTATTTTTTCATGAGCAGAAAAGAAGTTCATGGGGACAAGAAACGACTTTGTGATGCTTATATAAGAATGAAAGCAAGAAATGAAGACCTGCTAGAAAAGGAAGACATAAAGCTGATTTTGAGTGATGATGCTGACCATAAAGCAGACCTGGCTTACATGGACGAAAAGGTAAAATGGTTTACCACCCTTTGGGTTATTTTGTTGTCTCTTTTTGCTGTGGTGACCATGATCTTGTATGTGATCAACGTAAATTCATAGACTAACTGCATGCAAATGCCTCTCCTAAAAAGATCTTCGACCATAATTGCCCTGGCATTACTGGGTATAATAAGTTTGGTCATCATTGCCGGGTTTTTCTATGGATTCTGGTCGCTTGATACTAACCGGGTATGGCTCTCCATTCTATTAGCAGGTCTATATCTCGCTCTTCTTATTTATTTTTTATTTTATTTCCGTGGATCGAAAACTGAAGCAGGCCTGCGGGAATCAATTCTTGTAACAGAGCATAGAACAGTGTTTATCATGTTTATAGGTAATATCCTGTTCGTATTACTTTTCACCTTTTTGGCGATCTTTTTTCTTTCAAACCGGTTCGGTAAAAAATCAGATGAAGAAATCGTCAGCACCTACCTAGACCAAATACGGAATAACCGTTCCAGTCTTACTGGTTTCTTTAAAGAGATGCCAAAGGGTGGGGATCTACATCACCATTTTACGGGATCAATATTTGCTGAAACGTACTGGGATGCCTTAGTAGAACGGGATGGATGGATTAATCTAATCACTCTTGAAGTGGATACTCCAGGAGTGAAAAAAGGAGAGGGATGGAAGACCTGCAGTCAGCTAATGGCAGCAAAGCAGCTACCTTATTATAAACAAAAGGTCATTCAGCAGTGGTCAGTAAAAGACTACCATTCAGCGCTGTCACCTTCCGATAAACATTTTTTCGATGCTTTCGATAAATTCCGACCCATGGCCAATCTCCTTTTGGAACCTGGTCTAAGAGAAATCAAGGATAGAGCATTAAGCGAGCATGTATCCTATATTGAAACGATGCTTACAAGCTTTGATACGGCCATTGTTTTGCCTGATGAGAGCAAATGGATCTTAATGTTTCGGAGTTTCTCTCCGATGACTGATGTATCTGCATTAAAAGATAGCTTCAACGTTTTATTCAAGGAGTATAAGGATAAAAACATAGAAAAAGCAGCGACTACTTTTTGTGCCAAAATCGAAGAGGTTCACAATTCCCTCAAACTGGACGATTCCAGATTTACTATCCGTTATCTGACCTATGGGAACCGGATTGCTGAACCCTTGCCTGTTTTCCGAAGACTCCTGCTTGCTTTTGAGTCAGCACAAAGAAGCGGTCTGATAGTGGGAGTAAATTTTGTTTCCCCCGAGGATAATGCTGTATCGATGCGTGACTACACGCTTCACATGCGCATGTTTGAATTTTTTCGAAGCAAGTATCCTGACGTTAAAGTGTCCTTACACGCCGGTGAATTGACGCCAGGTCTTATAAAACCGGAGTTGTTGAAGTCTCATATACAAGAAGCTGTTCGCGTAGCCAAAGCTGACAGAATCGGACACGGTGTAGATATTGCCAGTGAAGAAAATTATGCCGAGACATTAAAAGAAATGAAAACCGATAGCATAGCGGTCGAAATTAACCTTGTGAGTAACGAGTTTATTTTAAAAGTTAAAGATGATGCTCATCCCATACTTCTTTATTATAAGAATGGAATTCCTATTGTGTTGAGCACCGATGACGCGGGAATACTTCGGACCGATCTAACAACTCAATTCATTCTTGCAGCATCCAGGTATCCAACCTTAAGTTACCGGGATATTAAAGCTTTTGTCAGAAATAGCATTATCTACAGTTTTATCGAAGATGAAAAACTTAAAACCAGAATACTTAAAGAAATTGATGAGTCTTTTACTGAGTTCGAACAACGAATCCGGAAACGCATTGAACAAGAAAAGAAATAATGGATAACATAGCTAAGAATCCTGCCAGAGATTACCTGGGCAAGCAGTATTTAATCGTTGCCTTTATTGAGCAAAGGCTTGCGTTGGTCAACTACATTAAGAAGGGATACGACAATAATACTCCTGTACTCATGACAAATCGATTCCTGCATTTCACGGCACATGGCTTTTACAGGAGCATTATTCTGGATTTATATGCCTTATATGGCAAGCCTACAAATGATAATCGATATGCATTCGGACACATTAAAACAGAGTCATTTCCCGAACTCAATCCAAATAGCATTCGCGAGGCAGAAACGATAATTAAAGGACTAGAATCTTCTATCGTTACGATAACGAAAATTAGACATCAGCAAATAGCTCATTACAACTTCGAAAAGGAGGATAGCATATCGCTAAACTTTGATCAACTTCCTGCGTTGAATAAACTTTTCACCAGCGCCGTTGAAATTATCAAACTACTTGGAGTAGGGTTTCTTTTGGAGGAAGAACGGATGGGGTTTGATTTTGAACAAGAATGTCATTATGTCCGATCATTGCAACATTTGATAGAAAGGTCATAATGAAGTCACATTCACATGAATGGATATATTTCACATGGCCTAGAATAAATGCATAAACGTCTTTTGAAATTTGTAGTCTATCAAATCCAAAAGCAAGGTTTCAGTCCAACTTCTTATTGCGATGCTTTATAACATTTCCGGTTGCGACGATTTCAAGAGACCAGTTTGTCTGGAACGTCCAATTCAAGTGAGAAGCACTTTTCTTTCCCTCCTAATCCCTTTGATGGGCTCGGTTCTAAGTTAGGCTTGACAGAGACTCTGAAGATATACAGGAGATGAAAGATCAACAATCATGATACCGGAAAGGTACTGTCATAATTCGTATTTTTACAAACAAGGACAACTATTAAACACAAAAAAAACGGCAGCCTCCTCAGCCGCCGTTCCTTATAATGTATCAAAAGTATATTACTTACTCTCCGCCATATCCGGAATTGCTTCCACACGATAGGCACCCGCATCCAGCTTCTTTTTGGTTTCGGAGAAGGCGGTG
>JAEUVM010000695.1 GCA_016787125.1 Chitinophagaceae bacterium
TTCAGCTTTTACACCTCTGTTTCAGCCGTATTCTCTTCCAAGATCGAAGGGGAAGACATAGACCTCGATTCTTTTATCCGGCACAAACGGTTTGGAGCAAAGTATCAGCCCGACTATACACAAAAGATTGATGACCTGTACGAGGCTTACGTTTTTGCGCAGCAGCATCAGCTCAGTCCCGAGGCCCTGGAAAAGCCCATGCCCGGCTTACCCGGCATATATTACAGGAGCCTCAACAGGGAAAATTCAGGACGGGGAATATGTATGTGGTAACCAAAGACGGACGGATAGAGTATGTGGCAACGGACCCTTCGAAAGTGAAAACAGAGATGGAGAAGTTTTATGCTGATATGCAAACCTTGCTGGAAACGGATCTGGATTTTGAAGAAGTATTCTTCTTTGCATCCTTGCTACACCTCGTGCTGGTGAAGATCCACCCGTTTGAAGATGGCAACGGCAGGGTATCCCGCCTGCTGGAAAAGTGGTTCCTCGCAGAAAAACTCGGAGACAAAGCCTGGTATGTACAAAGTGAGAGAAATTACTACGATCAGCACCAGGTGTATTTCAATAATATTACACGGCTGAGGGCGGAATACGATGAACTTAATTATGCTGCGGCATTGCCCTTTCTGCAAATGTTGCCGGCTTCTCTTGATGATAAGAAGGATGAATAGCCTGAGAAGTTCATGATTTAAACCATAGAATAGGAACTCCTGACAGGATATTGAGAACGGCAGGATACCGGTAAGAACATATGAACTGCAAAGCCAGAGACTTCGCAGAGCGGTCAGAGACCTCGCTTAGCGAAACTGAATTCCGGTAATTGTTGAATTACAAAACCCCATTTGATAAATCTTCGTACATAGGCGTATGGCAACAAAAGGACATAGCATCTCAAACAGCAAGACCGGAGAAAGAATAACCTGGATCGAAACTGCAGGGGATAGTAATGGCAAGCGGCTTGTATTCGATTTTACTGTTTCTCCAAATGGCAAACTGCCGGTAACGCATTTTCATCCAAACCAGGCAGAAACATTTGAAGTAAAGTCGGGAGAGTTTACCATCAAACTGGGAAAGGAAACCAGGCAGTTAAAGGCAGGGGATAAGCTGACCATTGATAAAGGAATACCACATCAATGGTGGAATCCCTCGGCCACAGTGCCGGCAGCAATGGTGGTCACTTTTGAACCGGCACTGAATACAGAAACCTTTCTTGAGCAATTCTTTGGCCTGGGCAATGATAATAAGACAAAGCCGGATGGCACGCCCTCCTTTCTGCAGATAATGGCGATGGTAAATGAGTATGAGATCTATGTAGCCGGTCCGCCCCTCCCCATACAGCGGGCAATGGGCTTCCTTATCGGCGGAATAGCAAGGGTTTTGGGGTACAAGAAATATTACAGGCAATACAGCGAAGGCTGCGCCGTTGCGAGAAATAAATAGGAAAGCGGACGACGCTGATTTAGCGGATTGCAACGGATTTATTTTACCGAGAGGACGCAATGGCGCTAAGGAACGCAAGGTCATTATCCCCTTGCGCCCTGGCGTATTAGCGGTTAAGATTAGTTAAGTGCGGACTGTTTG
>JAEUVM010000717.1 GCA_016787125.1 Chitinophagaceae bacterium
TTTCTGGCTCTTCACCACTTTATTCTTTTCATTCTTCACATCTTCTATCTTCTTCTCCAGGTCTACGATATTCTCCGGCACGTTGATATTCTTCAGGTGCACCCTTGCTCCCACTTCGTCCATTACGTCAATGGCTTTGTCGGGCAGCAGGCGGTCTGTTACATATCGGTCGCTGAGTTTCACACAGGCTTCTATCGCTTCGTTGTCATAATTCACATTGTGATATTCCTCGTATTTCGATTTGATATTGTTCAATATCTGGATGGTGTCTTCCACGCTTGGCGGATCGACCATTACCTTTTGAAAGCGGCGGTCGAGGGCGCCGTCTTTTTCTATGTACATCCTGTATTCATCCAGTGTGGAGGCACCAATGCACTGCAGTTCGCCACGGGCAAGGGCGGGCTTGAATATATTGCTCGCATCCAGTGAGCCGCTGGCGCCACCTGCACCTACAATGGTATGCAGTTCATCAATGAACAAGATCACATCGCGGTTCTTCTCCAGTTCATTCATGATGGCTTTCATCCTTTCTTCAAACTGGCCACGGTATTTGGTACCGGCCACGAGGGCGGCCAGGTCGAGGGAGATCACCCGTTTGTCAAAAAGCACACGGGATACTTTTCTTTGTACAATGCGGAGGGCCAGGCCTTCCACAATGGCGGTTTTACCCACACCGGGTTCACCGATAAGTATCGGGTTGTTCTTTTTCCGGCGGGAAAGTATCTGGGAAACCCTTTCAATTTCAGATTCACGGCCTACGATAGGATCAAGCGCCCCGAGTTCGGCCATCTTGGTTATATCACGGCCGAAATTATCCAGCACCGGGGTTTTGCTTTTTGCAGCACCCTGCTGTTTGGCACTGCCTTTTGATTGTGAGTATTTCTTTTCCTCATCAAAATCATCATCGTTTTCGTCCTGGAATTCGGCACGGGGGTCATTTGATTTTACAATGCCCAGTTCCTGCCTGAAGAGATCATAATCCACGTCAAACTGGTTTAATATCTGTGTAGCAATATTTTCTTTGTTCTTAAGAATGGAAAGCATGAGGTGTTCTGTTTCCACGGTGGCACTTTTCAGGGCCTTTGCTTCCAGCACCGTTACCCTGATCACTTTTTCGGCCTGCTTGGTGAGGGGAAGGCTGTTGATATTGGCTATGTTTTTCCCTGTCTTATCCTTTACTGCCAGTTCAATCTCTTTCCGAAGCTCATACAGGTCTACATTGAAACTTTTAAGGATACGTACTGCCGTATTATCTCCTTCACGGATCAGGCCGAGCAGCAGATGCTCTGTGCCGATAAAGTCGTTTCCGAGCCTTAGCGCCTCCTCCCTGCTGAATGATATGATCTCCTTAACCTGGGCTGAAAAATTATTATCCATTTTTAGATAATTGGTTGTGATACAATATTAACGAATAAATTTGGTTCTTGTTCTGCCGTAATTATAAACGGAATGTTGATAATTTAAGTTGTTCTTAGCTGGCAGTTTTAGCACTTTTCTGGTGGTGAGCTGACAGGCGGGAGCAACCAAAAACGGTTTAGTATGAATGTCAAAACGGATACCAAAGAGAAATTTCATGCCATCACGGTAAATGAGTCTGCACTTTCCGGTGCTATGACGGACGAATTGGCAGATTGCCTGCTCCCTTTTCTGCAAAATGAGGTAAAGAATGTGGTGCTGATCCTG
>JAEUVM010000721.1 GCA_016787125.1 Chitinophagaceae bacterium
AGAAACACCTGCCGGAAAAAATATGTGTGGCCTGCCAGCGGCCCTTTACCTGGCGCAAGAAATGGGAGAAGGTATGGGATGAGGTGAAGTATTGCAGCGACCGCTGCCGGAGGAATAAACAGAAAGCAGCATGATGAACAGGGCCGCTATCGTTTTTCCGCACCAGTTGTACCGGCAACCGGTTTTTCCTCCGGAGGTAAAACTGGTTTACCTGGTGGAAGAGTGGTTATTTTTCAAACAGTATTCCTTTCACAAACAGAAACTTGTTTTTCACCGGGCTGGTATGCAATGTTATGCTGCATACCTGGAAGGGCTTGGGTATGCGGTGAAGTATATTAATGCCACGGATGAATATAGTGATGTGAGGTTGCTGATACCCTTTCTTGCGCAACAAGGTATTACAGCGCTTCATTATGCTGACACTACTGACAACTGGCTGGAGAAAAGAATAAACGGCGCCGCCGCTGCTGCCGGTATATCGCTGCATGTATATCCTTCTCCCGTTTTTATCAATACAAAAGAAGATAACGATAGCTTCTTCACCGGAAAGAAACGTTTTTTCCAGGCCGACTTTTACATTCACCAGCGGAAGCGATTGAATATACTGGTGGATAATAAACAACAGCCGCTGGGTGGTCAGTGGAGTTTTGATACAGATAACCGGCTGAAGTATCCCAAAACAAAAACACCACCGGCTGTTCGCTTTCCTTCGCCTGGTAAGTATTATGAAGAAGCGATTCAGTATGTGCAAACGCATTTTGCAACTAACCCCGGTGAGATCAATCCCTCATTTATATATCCCATTACACATGATGAGGCGGTGCAATGGCTGAACCAATTTCTTGATCACAGGCTGGAGGAGTTCGGTCTTTACGAAGATGCCATCGTGGAGAAGGAAAGTGTCCTGCATCACAGTTTGCTTACGCCGATGCTCAATACCGGGCTGCTGCTTCCGGCTGATGTGGTGAAGGCCACGCTTGATCATACCATGCGGCATAGCATTCCCATGAATTCAACCGAAGGCTTTATCCGGCAGGTGATTGGCTGGCGGGAGTTTATCCGTGCGGTGTATGAGGCAAAGGGT
>JAEUVM010000727.1 GCA_016787125.1 Chitinophagaceae bacterium
CGGCGGCCTGCCAATTGGTTATTCGCAAAACATCACCAATACCGGATGGGCTACCTATACCCTCCCCGACTGGATCGCTCCTTCACCCGGTTCCACTGCCATTACCATTGCCCCGGAAAATGACAACACAGAAAGCGATGGTACCAAAGTATCCTGGGGACAAATTGATAATGTGTGTGTGCAGGAAGTAAGCTGCAACTGTGGCAAATGGGGCACCACGGCCGTAAGCAGCACCGGGTTTGATAAAAAAGTAAAATGCGGACAAACTGTTACCATCAAAAGAGGTGTGCCGGTTACCATCAAACCCTCTTATTTCTGTAGCGGTGGCTGCGAAGCAAAGTATACGGCTACGCTAACCAGCCCTTCCGGTAAAGTGCAGAATTTTAGCGGCAACAGTTTCAGCTTTACCGCTGCTGAATTATGCAACTACCGGCTCACCATTACCCCCATCTGCGGTGACAAAAAGTGTGAACCCTGTTCCATTAATTTCTTCTCCACCATCGGCTGCCCGGGTGATGTGACCGGCCGCAGCAAACTGGATGAACTGACCGATGTGGTGTCTCTTGGTGAATTTACTCACGGTAATTTTTCAGCAGGCACTTTTACCGCAGTTGATATCAATTCCAACGGTGAAATGGTGGATATTCCTAATGGCAGCTACAAACTGCAACTGGATAAAGAAGGCACCAAACTGCTGGATGCAAAAGGAACTGTGATCAGAAACTGGAAACAGGTTCCTGGCAATATACCTCCCGGACTGGATTGCGAGCAACAGGAAGATTTACAGTTTCAGCAGTTTCGCCAAAATCAACTACCCGGTCTTATCGCTGCGGCCAACCAGCAATGCCGGGCCAATATGTATTGTCTGATCATCTATTGTAATAGCCAGCCGAGAGTTGCTTATACAATGCTGATAAAACCCACACTGAGAAAATGTATGATTTATGAAGCTGCACAGTACCAGGCAGCAATCAGGTTCTATGAACCTCAATGATTTGATTGGTGCGTTTTGTGCAATCGCGGACCCGGTGCGAAAGTGCCGGGTTTCGCTTTTTATTTTACCCCGTAAAAAAAGAAAATACCCTGTCTTCACTTCGCACCTGCAAGGCAACTGGTACATTAATGCAGCCGCCGCCAGCCGAATGAAATACAATAGCAGGCATATGACAACCGGCAGCAGGCAAATGAGTGCCCGGTGCGGCCCGATGCCTGCCATCATTTAGCAATCGCTGTCCCGTCATCCTTCAATGGCTGATAAACATTGTATAACAATTGCTCCCGTTGTAAAAATAAAAGCTGCCGGCTGCCGGTTGCTTACCGGTATATTATAAAGGAAGGGCGTTGCTGCCTTGATGAAATCCTAACTCACCATTCAGCAACCTTGCAGCCATCAAATGGAAACCAAGGCAATATTTGCTGCGGCCCACATCTTTCAACTGCGTGGTTGCAACATTTTTTTAACAAACAACAGGTAAAAAACGGCAGGTAAAGGGTATTTTATGCCAGCCGACACTCCTTCGGAAGGCAGCCGACACCCCTCCGGAAGGCAGGCGGTACTGCTATTATGTCAGCCGAGACTGCTAAGATGTCAGGTCGCACCCCTCCGGGATCGTACCGTCAGTTCATTTTACGATACCGTCAGCCGGTTTTATGATAGTCACACCCCCGCGGAACGATACCGTCACTTCATTTTGTGATACCGTCAGCCGGATTAGTGATGGTCACACACCGGCGGAACGATACCGTCGGTTCATTTTGCGATACCGTCTGCCGGATTAATGATGGTCGCACCCCGGCGGAACGATACCGTCACTTCATTTTACGATACCGTCAGCCGGATGGATGGTAGTCACACCCCTGCGGAACGATAGCGTGGCTTTATTTTGCGATACCGTCTTTCAGAAGTATGAAGGTGATACCCTGGCAAAGCCATACCATCAGTGAAATTAGCGATACCGGTATTTCATTTTGCGATAGCGTTTTTGGTACCGGTCAGGCCGGGAAGTTGATAGTACGGCGTTCTTATGTGTTTGCCGGCCAGACCGGAGGAATCACCTTCGCTCGTATATCGCCTTCGTATAATAATACTCTGCCAGCGGTAACAGCACGGCAGTTCTTTTCTGTTGCGGGCCGGTTTCCAGCAGTTTGGTAAAGAATGTCACTAATGCGGTGGATTGGTCTGAAGTATCAGCACATTCTTCCTTTAACGGCAACATCACCACTGGCTGTATAAAGTAATGGCGGGACAGGTCATTATTAACCCTTGATGAAAACCACGCCGGAGAGATGGCGATCTTTTGCAGTTGCCGCAGCAGCGAGATCGTGTCGGTCAATTGGTTGCCATGATGCAACAGTTGTATGTTTTGCAACTGCTTTACTCCGGGCGTAACTGTAAAACTGATCGCATACAGTATGGGAGTACATTCCTGCCTGACATAAATATCCTGTACTAATACCCGGTTCAATTGTTTGTTGTATGCTGACTGCGGCAGTTGTTGTGCTGCGGAGGGGAGGCAGGCTCCTGTGAACAGCAGTAATAAGAGTGTTATTCTTCGCATTATTTATTGTTTTACTTAATTACAATCAGTTCCGGTGCTGCCTGCCCGGTGTGCAGTGTTAATACTATTATATAATGCTGCATCGGCCGGATGTGCTGCCGCAAAGTTATTCCATGCAGTGGTACCCTGCAGGCCCTGCCAGGCAAGGGCTGTTGCAGTGTAAAGCTCCATGTTTGGAAACAGTTGCATAAGAGAGGAGGCCATATGGTCTACGTATGATTCTGCCATCGCCTGGTGCTGGGTCAGTTCTCCGTATGTGCCATTATAAGTAAGATAGCTGTGTACTATTTCATGATAGATAGTTGCAGCAATATACTCCTGGGAGGTGGAGGGAAGAATATTAACATTGAGGTTGATGACAGAATTAAAATAGGTGTTGCCGGGAGTTCCGCTAGCTGTATGAGACGCATCAGTATCAGCAGGCAAATTGGTTACTTCCTTGATTGTAATATTAGCATCTTCAGTGGAACCGAAAACAGTCTGCAGCATTACATTAACCTGGTTATTCATATTGCTTGCTGTAGCCTGGTTTAATACAGATTTTAGACAAGGATTGGTTAGCTGATCAGTAATTGTCTGAATACCCACTCCGGTATATACCTGACTGCCGCCGCTGCCATCTTCCACATAACTACCGCATGTGCTGAAGACATATACCTCACTTACAAGAATGCCATTTTCATAAGTTTGAAGATACCAGTCAATACATCCATCTTCGGTGGGGATAGCTTTTTTATGGCTTTTCAATACATCAAACTGTTGCAGAGTGCCGTTCTGATAAGTAAAATCATAAAGAAATCTCTCTGTCAGGGTATAGAATTTCACACTGCAGTCCGGCATCGGTAGTGAACGGTATAGGTTTTGGAAACTGTTTACCGGAATCCTGCTATAGTGGTTTACCGTTGGAGATTGATAGTGTACAAGGTTTCCTTTTTTTATAGCCCCGCTTTTAGTCTCGAATAGCAGGAGGACGAGTGCAGCATTATTTTGAGATATTAAACCAGATGTGTAGAGAGTATCAACCGGGACAAGGATCATTTTCTCACCATTTTTAAGTTCTTCAGTTTTTAGTTTTTCATACTGTAAATGGCGATTTAAATCAGCAAAGCGATTTTTTTCCTCAGTCGTCCTGATTTTAGACGCTTTTTCACTTAGCCAGAGCCTGATCTCAGCTACACGAGAATTTGTAAGATGAGTAGTTTTGATTTCATCTTTTTTGGTACAGGAAAAAACCAAAAGACAGACAACTGCCGATAGTAATACGGATAAACGCATACATTTTGTTTTTAATAGTAATAAATGGTTGGAAATGTCTGTGGTTGGGAAGGTGCAGAAAGATACGGTTTTTATAGTAATCTGGGAGGCTCCTGGTGCGTTTTGGGTAGCTTCGTTATTGGCCGGAGGCTTCCGGTCAGACGGAGACCGTCAGACCGTCAGACCGGAAGACCGGAGTAGACTTTCTATCTTTAACCCCACAAATGAACAATACTATCTTACTGGTTGATGATGAAGAGCAGCTTCGCAAACTGCTCGGCAGGATCATTTCCCTCGAAGGGTTTTCCGTTACCGAAGCTTCCTCGCTGGCTGCTGCGGATGCACTGCTGGCCAAACATTCTTTCGATGTGGTGCTCTGCGATGTGAAACTGCCCGATGGCAACGGAATTGATTTTGTATGCCAGGCTAAATCCCGCTATCCCGGCACCGAGATCATCCTCCTTACCGCCTATGGTAATATTGCCGATGGTGTAAAAGCCATGCGCTCCGGCGCCTTCGATTATATTACCAAAGGCGATGACAATGATAAGATCATCCCCCTGCTGCACAGGGCATTGGAGAAAGTACACCTGGCGCAAAAACTGGCGCACCTGCAA
>JAEUVM010000731.1 GCA_016787125.1 Chitinophagaceae bacterium
TGAAACAGGCTTTGATCTGCCCGAAACCGGTGAATTTGCCCGTTTTTTCACCCAAAAAGCAATATTCTGTCCGCCGGGGCTTTTACGACTAAGTTTTTCTTCCTATTTTTCGTCTCCCAATCTCCAATCCGCTGAAACTCCTTTCCGAATCCCTTTCCAAGGTGAAACCGCCTTTTTAATCACTATTAGAAAATTTCAAAGCGGATTATGCGTAAACTCCTGTTTGTGGCATTGGTATGCAGCACCGTACTCAACAAGCCCCTGAAAGCCCAGTATTATTATTATAACGACAAATACTACGAAAGTGCTGTTGTATTTGAGTTGGGCGGAACCTTTGGTGTGATGAACTCCCTGACAGACCTTGGCGGTAAAAAAGGGATTGGAAAAAATTTCATTAAAGACCTGCGCTGGAAAACAGCCCGCCCGTCATTTGGTTTGTATGTGGGTGCCAATTATCTCGACAAGCTTTTCTTGCGGGTGGAAGGCACATTCGGGCAGGTGGTGGGATATGACAGCATATTGAAGCCGGTGGCTTCCACCACCACAGGCCGTTATGAAAGGAACCTTAGCTTTAAAAGTAAGATATCTGAAGTACAACTTGCATTAGAAGTACACCCGTTAATGTTCAGGGATTTTGAAGATGAAGATCCTCCTTTGTTTTCTCCGTATGCCGTGGCTGGGGTTGGATTATTTTCCTTTGACCCGCAGGCAAAACTGAATGGTCAGTGGTATTCCCTTCAGCCCCTTCACCTGGAAGGACAGGGTTTTAAAGAATATCCCGACCGGCCAAACTACCAGCTCAGGCAAGTGAATATCTGTGCAGGCCTGGGATTAAGATACCAGGTAAGTCCCTTGCTGAATGCCCGCCTCGAATTTGTACATCGCATCCTCAACACCGATTACCTGGATGATGCCAGCACCGGCTACATAGACCCGGCCCTCTTTTACAATTACCTTCCTGCTAATAAAGCTGCTATTGCACAACAGTTGTACGATCGTAAGAAGGAGCTTCCGCCTTTTGATGCTTCAGGTGTTTATGATCAGCGGGGCGACCCCAGGGATAATGACGCCTATTTTACCATTCAGTTCAAAGTAGGTATGACCATCGGAAGGCAAAGACGTTAATACATTCTTGTTTTCTTATACAACCGCAGGTCTGTGCCTGCGGTTTTTTTGTTCCAATTACTGAACAGGTATGTGCCTGTTACCTCATACCACAAACAGGGGAGGCTGGTTTTATTAGCATATTGATTTTATACCTTTGTCTTGCAGCGGTCCGTATCCATTAACAGCCATTTAAACCTGAACAACATGTCCGGAGAAGTATTACATTTTGACGAG
>JAEUVM010000138.1 GCA_016787125.1 Chitinophagaceae bacterium
AATGTATCGCCGACCCTGTATGCCTTCAGTAATTCCTGTGTGGAGGTGAATCGTCCATTAGTTCTTTTTTCTATACTGCAATTACCGATTGATTCTTCCAGGCTGCCGGGCATTCCTGTTACATCACAATCGCCGTTGCTGTCTATCACCATGTGGCCGATATGACCTGCTTTATTAAATGAACCCTGGTAAGGTTGCTTGTTGATCAGCAATGCGCCGCCCACACCGGTGCCAAGTGTTATCATTACTGCATTGGTGCTTTCTTTGGCTGCCCCGGTTTTGGCTTCGGCCACTAATGCGGCCACGCCATCGTTCAGTACATAGGTTTTGCATTGCAGGTAATGGCTCCAGTCAAAGTTTTCCAACCCTTCCAGCCGGCCGGGCATGAAGGCAATAGCGGTGTTCTCTTTATTGGGCAAACCCGGTGCAGAGATGCCGACAGCTATTCCGTTTGCCTGTATCTTTTCCTTCAGTTCTTTTACCGTGGCAGCGATGGCGTTTTTCCATACTTCGCCTTCGCCATCATTTGTTGGGGTGTATAGCTGGTGCAATACATTACCTGAGGCATTCACCACCACACCTTTTATACGGGTACCGCCGAGGTCAATTCCTATCGTGTATTCGTTGTTCAATCGTTTATTTATTCCATCTGTTCAGTATTGTCCTTCACTGATGCCCCAGCCGCCATCCACAGCGATGACCTGCCCGGTGGTGAATTTTGACTGGTCGCTCATAAAATATACCGCTATCCCGTCCAGGTCTTCCGGGCGGCCGATGCGGCCACCATCAAGTGGTTGTTTTGTTTTGATAAAAGATTGTATTGCTTCATCACCTGCGGCCCGTTGTGCCATGGGTGTTTCCACGAGTGCCGGCGCCACCACATTCACCCGTATGTTATTATTAGCATAATAGGCCGCTATTGATTTGCTGAAACCAATGATGGCCGATTTAGCTGCAGCATAAGCATGTGTAGAAAAATGTTCAGGCGAAGGTGAATAACCAAGTACCGAACCCATGTTCAGTATCGTTCCTGGTTTTTTTTGTTCAAGAAAAGATCTTACCGCTGCCTGGTTGGAAAGCATCAGTGAAGTAAGGTTCAGTTCCAGTGTTTTATTCCAGCCGCTTACTGTCAGTTCGTGTAATGGGCCATCACCCATTTTGCGGCCGCTGCCGCCGGCTATATGATAAAGGCCATCGAATGTTCCGAATGTATTGATACAGGTTTGAATGGCTGCCGCAGCCGCTCCTTCCTGTGTGGCATCGCTGCTGAGGGCTATTGCATTTTCTCCCAGTGACCGTTGTGCTGCTGCAACGCTGTCTTCGTTTCTTCCCGTCACCACCAGTTTGGCACCTTCTTTAATAAAGGCACTGGCGGCGGAAAGTCCGAGGCCGGTGGTGCCCCCGATGATGACGATATGTTTGTTTTCCAGTTGCTGCATTACCTTCTTTCTATGGAGCCTGTCTTTTTATTCTTTATGATAAATTTCTTTTCGCCGTTGGGCAGTACTTCTTCTTTTACAAGATAGTAGTCTTCATTGTAACTGGCCAGTTGTCTTTCTGCTTTTGCTTCTGTCTTTCCCCGCCAATCTTCGATAAGCACCGGTTCCCATTGTTTTGTTTTGGCAGAAAGATAAGCTGCATCCAGGATCGCATTCACAATATAGCCATCATAAAAGGTTTCTTCCGGCTGGCGGCCCTTGTCTATCGCTTCAAACATATCGGTAAACATGTGGCTGTAACCGAGTTCATGTACTTCATCTCCTACGGGAAATAACCAGCCCGCATTCGACTCTGCTTTCTCGGCCACATAATTGCTTCCTTTGCCGGTGGTAAACATTTCAAAACCGGTTCGCAAAAAGTTATTGGCCCAGATAGTACCTTCTGTTCCCATCACTTCATCACGAAGGTCCATACCGCCGCGAAAGGTCCAGCTTACTTCAAACTGGCCAATAGCTCCATTTTCATATTTCACCAGTCCGATGGCATTGTCTTCCGCATCGATCGGATGCACTCTTGTATCTGCCCAGCACATCACTTCCACCGGCCTTATATTTTTACCAATAAAATTTCGGCTGATCTCCACACAATGGCAGCCGAGATCTATCATACAACCACCGCCTGATTTTTCTTTATCCCAAAACCAGTCGCTGTGCGGGCCGGGATGCGTTTCGCGGCTTTTTGTCCATATCACTTCACCGATGCTGCCATTCTTTACGGCAGCCAATGATTTTAAGAATTTAGGCGTATAGCAGAGGTCTTCGAGATAGCCACCGGTCACACCGGCGTTATCAACTGCCTGCAGCATTTGCAATGCTTCCTTCGCATTTCTGCCGAGCGGCTTGGTGCATAACACATGCTTACCGGCGGCTGCACTTTGTAATACGGCTTCGAGATGCATATCGTTTGACAAGCCAATGATCACCGCCTCCACCTCCGGATGCTCCACACATTCTTTTATGCTGGTGGTAAAATGTGGTACATTATAATCTGCTGCAAACTTCTTTGCATTGTCCCCGGTGCGACTGTATACTGATACAATTACATCTTTTCTCCGCTGTGCCACCAAACTATCAGCATAGAACCTCGAAATAAATCCTGAACCGAGAATGGCTAATTTCATTTTCTTGTCTTTGTTCGATTATAATGCCGCCCCTGATGGGGCAATGATAACGCCGCCCTGATGGGCTACCAAAATGACGCCCTTACAGGGCTATCAAAATGGCGCACCTACGGGGCTATTTTACCACGGGCCAGGGGAATTTGCTTTTCAGCTTTACCCGCATTCCGGTGGCGGATGATTTCCTGGCTGCTTCGATGATCTCCAGTACATGCAGGGCATGCTCCACATTTATTTTTGGCTCAACACCTGTCAGCAAACTTTCTCCCACCACATTGGCCCCTTCCTGCCATAGATAGCCTCCTTTATCGGTGCTCATGAGTACGGGTGGTTTTTCCCAGTCTGTATCAAGCATCACACCATTGGTTTCCCAATCATAGCCGATCAGGCGCATATTACCATAATCGCCATAGATCTGAATAGAATGTAAGGTCTGGTTGCCGGCCTCATGGCCGTGCGGGTCAAAGTAGCAGAAGCCGCACATTACATGGCTGATCACATTTTTATCATGCATCATCAGGATGTGGGCATTGTCTTCAGCTTCTACCTTTATTTTCCCTTTATCATCCACGGTTCGCTCCGGATTTACGATGCTTGTCATCGCCATTACACTCCGGGCGGGACCGAGCAGTCCTGTAAGGGTGGCTATATTATACACACCAAGGTCGGGCATACTGCCACCGAGTTTTTCGTAAAAGAAAGCGCTCCAGTTGGGCCCGGTGTGTCCATATTGACCATGAGCTGAAGATACCCGTCCCAGCTTTCCTTCCTGTATCTGCTTGCTCATGAAGGCAAACTGCGGACTGTTTACCACGGCCGGTGCACCCCAGATGCGGAGTTTCTTGCTTTTGGCCAGGTCGAGCAGGGCTTTCCCTTCAGCATACGTATTGGCCATTGGTTTTTCGCTCCACACATGCTTGCCTGCCATCAATGCCTTTTTATTCAGTTCGCCATGTATCTGCATATCAGTAAGCGTTACCATCATATCGAAGGGTACACCTTTGAGCATTTCGTCAATGTTGCGGTAGGTTTTTGCATTTACATTGTACTGCCTGTTTTGTTCTTCTGCCCTGTTATATTTTATATCGCAAAGGCTCACCACTTCTATCATTGGCGATGACATCAGCTTGGGTATATAGCGGTTACTTACACTTCCGCAGCCGATCACGGCTACCCGCAGCTTTTTACCGGGTGTGGTGGCGGCCCAACCCTCGAGGGAAGAAACAAGCAGGGCGGCACCTGCGAGTGCGGTTGTTTTCAGAAATTGCTCTCTTGGTATTTTTCCATTCATAACAAAGGATTTATTTGTAATTCAAGATTATTTCAACAGGTACGATTTATCACTTAGTAAAGTAAGGACTTGAAAAACCCAGCCGCTTCAAACCATTCTGCACATCAGGTATTTTCATAAACAGTTTCCACAACAGGCCGGTACGATAGTTTTCGATCATCGTGATGATGGGACCTTGGTCAATGGCCAGGTGCGATTTGGCATACCAGTTATGATGTATGCTGAAGCCATCCACAAAACCGTAGGGGCTCCAGATCTTATTTCCCAAACCATAATAGAAATATTTCAGCGCTTCCATACTTTCCTTGGGTGTGTAGGGCATGGATGAAATGGCGGCAGTGGGCTGTATCACACCGCGATCATTTTGCGGGCTGTGCGCCACATATCCTTTATAACTGTCGCCGGCGGTCAATCCCCAGCAGTTTTCACTGTATCCTTTGAAGCCTTTCGGATTTTCCATGCAATAGGCACGGTTGATCAGCGTATGATTTTTACCCTGTAAAAAATAATCGTTGCCCAATGAATCGGTCAGCCCGTTGGGGTCAATACCCTGGAAAGTATATTGCTCAAAGAAAAGCGGACCGCCTTTGTCTTCATCATAATTTCCCAAAGGCAACACATAGCCATAATAGGTTTTGCCATTCTTAAATCCCATACTGCCGGCCCAGGTACCATCGTAAGCTTCTTTCGGGATGGCCTTGTAAGGATTGGGCGCAGAGGCCGCCATGATGTAGGTAATAAGGCATTCATTATACCCCCATACCGGAAAGTTCATATCAAACCCGTTGTTGGGGCTCCAGTGCCAGTACAGTTTCTTTTCGCCATTGGTATGCCATCTCCAGTTGGCGGCACCCCACATCTGGTTGATCCGTTTGCGCAGGTACACTTCTCTTGGTGTGTTGCCGTTGAAATATTCCCTTGCACATAAAAAGCCCATGAGCAGGTAAGATGTTTCCACTATATCGGCTGCATCATCAAGGCGGTCGAACTTGATCGTCTTACCGGTTCTTCCATTCATGAAGTGCGGGTAAATGCCGTGAAAGCAATCTGCATTGATCAGGAAGTCGGCGATCTTTATCAATCTTCTTACAGCAGTATCTCTTCCGATCCAGCCTCTTTCCACCGCCACTACGGTTGACATGATGCCGAAGCCGGTACCGCCGATAGCGCCGGCATCCGGACCAAAAGTGGTTTTGCTGAAATTAGGTTCATCCCACGCTTCATTGATATAATCCCAATAGTGCTCGGCCAGAACGGTATTGCTGCGCTCCAATGCGAGGCCGCTTACGGGGTGGGCGCCATGCCAGAAGAAGCGGAAAGTCTGCCGCTGGATGATTTCAAGCAGCGTGGTATCGTCAATATTTTTTATAATGCCGATCGGATTTACATTGTTGGGATAACCTGATTTGAAATTGGGCTTTTGCGCAAAACCTGCTGCTGCGAGAGCAAGGAACAAGAATGTAAAAAGGTGTCGTTTGAACATGGCAATTATCGTTTACGTGAAGGCTGTTTTCAAAAGTAAAAGGGTGACCGGGTAAGAACCACTACTCTGCATGGTAAAAATGATACTTTTCTATCGGTTTCCGGCTTAGCCAACTCTTTGTCGTGGTATTAAAATACTTGTTCTTATATGCTGTCGTCCGGCTTATTGATTGCCGGGCTTTACCAGTGTGGTATCTGATGCCAGCACCGGTACCCGGTAGCCGCCTGTATCAATTTGTACAGAAGGCATTAATTTTTTCAATGCTGAAAAGTCATTACTGCTGATACCGGTTTGATAAACATATACCTGCTTCATACGGGTGAGACCGGATAATTGTGAGAGGCCTTTCACTGTTACTCCGGTACCGGCAACATTCAGGTATTGAAGGTTTGCCAGTGTTTTCAATTGCAACAGGTCGGCATCAGTTACGGATGAATGTTCAAGCGACAGCCGTGTTAGTGCTGTAAGCTTTCCGATACCGGCAAACACACCCACTGCGCTATTGATATATGGCATTTTCAACCACACCAGTTGTTTGCCGATCTTATTCAACAGCTCCATATCTGCCTGAGTAACGGTATCCACCGCCACAAAGCTGGCCGAGAGGTAGTGGCTGCCTTGTGCTACCGGCACTACTGACACACCTCTTTCTTTCAGTTTTGTAATAACAACTTCATCAGCTTTTTCCACCGGCGCTTCCGGTATATATGTTTCTTCGTTCTGTTCATTCTTTTTACCGCTTTGCAAAGCTGCCAGTACCGGTTTTATTTTTTCCGGCTGGGATAGTTCGGCGGTTCTCTTTTTGAAATCAGCGCCGTTGCTGATCCACCAGTGCAGCAGGGCCACTTCATCTTTGGTGAGTTGTGGCTTTTCTTTAGGCGGCATGTGTTTTTTGTTCTCATGTGATAGAGCAATCCGTTTCAACAGTTCGCTTTCGTCGGCATTGCCGGCCATAATTGTTTTGCCTGTTTTTCCGCCTTGTATGATGAAATCCGGGCTGTCGAGCCGGAGTTTGCCTTTCTGTTTGGTGGCACCATGACAGCTATAGCATTTGTTTTGTAAGATGGGTTGAATGATATCGCTGTACACGATGGCCTGCTGCACATCTGGTATTGGTTTTTGCGTTACCTCTGTTGCGGAACTACCTGACGCGGCAAAACTTTTGGTTAGATAATCGGAACCATGTGTGAGCGAGCCGCCTAAATGACCGGTGACAATGATCAATACAGCTAACACCAGAAGTATCCATTGTACATACTTTACCTGTTTCCGGTGCAGATACCATGCAAGGATGGCTGCAGCGGCGGTGGCAATGCCCAGCCATTGATGCCGTGACAATAACGGCTGCTCATACTCCGCTGTTTTTGATAACAAAAAACCACTTATCGCTGATGCAATAGCGCTCCACATGCCCCAAAACAATGCAATACCGGTGGCGAGCATCACGGCTTTATATTTTTCCCTGCGGGAAAGAAAATACAGCAGCACGGCAAATAATAATATGCCGATGGGCAAATGCACCAGCACGGGATGAAACCTTCCTATAAAATCTGAGATACTGATCAGCACGATGTTGTTTTATTGCTCTTTGTTTATTTCCGTTCCATATCTTTTGCGCAGCAGGTGCATCATATGCACATTAATAGCCCATTGATCGCTTACCGGTTGTAAGGTATATGGCAGCGTGGGCATGTAGAGCGGCGGACCAAACTCTGTAAGGAAGGTCATTCTTTCACCGTTTCTTTTCTTGCGTTCCACCACCGCATCCCACCAGGCAAAGTGCTGCTTTACGGTTCCTTCCCATTCCGGTGCCCGGGGATCATTTACCTGCGGACCTTCGGCATAGCCAATGCGTGCATGTATATGTTCGGTACGGCCCAGCGCCAGCGCCACGGTTTCCTGCTGATCATCCAACAGGCTTTCATGCACATTACACCAGTGTGATATATCAAGGGTGAGTTTCAGCTCCGGGTATTTTTGGATAAACTGTTTGGTTACATGCGCTGCATACATCATTCTTCCGCGGTGTGTTTCATGACAAATCAACATACCGGTTTCCTTTGCCAGTGCATTGGTATAATCTATAAAGCGGCAGTTGTCGTCAAAACTGAAAAAGTCGCGGCCCGAATGCAGGTTGATGTACAATGGCCGCTGTATATTTTGCCGTGTTATTACCTCCATTATTTTTTTAAACTGTTCAAGATGTTCCTTAGCATCTGCCTGCCAGGCGCCGTAGAGAAAACCAATGTCAAGCTGATGCTTTTTTAAAGCAGCAAACATTTCTTCCTGCTCTTTCGGATCATCGGGCCACCAGTTTTCCACACCATCATACCCTTCTTTTTTTGCTTTGTCACAAAATGAATCGAAGCTGCCATCATAGCCCCAGTTGGTGGCAAGGACTTTCAATTCATATCCATTGCCGGTTTTGATAGCCGGTACATCCTGCGCAGCAAAGGTTTCCAATGATGAGAGTAACGCTGCGGATGTTGCCAGTCCTGTTACTTTCAGAAAATCCCGTCTGTTTTGATTCATAATATGAGCACTTGGTGTTGTATCAGGCAAGTATATCGGTGATCACTTTACCACTTACATCCGTCAGCCGGAAAGGACGCCCCTGAAATTCGTAGGTCAGTTTTTCATGATCAAATCCCAGCTGATTCAGTATCGTAGCCTGTATATCGAATACCTCTGTTTTTCCATTTACAATACTGTAACCAATCTCATCTGTTTCGCCATAGCTGGTGCCGCCTTTGATGCCGCCGCCGGCCATCCACATGGAGAAGGCTTCGCCGTGGTGATCCCTTCCTTTGAACGGCATTTTTTTTCCATCACGGTTTTCCAGCATGGGGGTGCGGCCAAATTCGGCGCCCCATATTACCAGCGTTTCTTCGAGCAGGCCACGTTGCTTCAGGTCGAGTATCAATGCCGTGATAGGCTTATCCACCGAGCGGCATTTATTGATCATGCCCACATCCACGGCTGTTTCTGCAGAATCACCATGGGAATCCCAGCCCCAGTCGAAGAGTTGTACAAAGCGTACGCCTTTCTCCACCAGTTTTCTTGCCAGCAATACATTATTGGCAAATCTTGCTTCGCCGGGCTTTGTTCCATACATCTCGTGTATATAAGCCGGCTCGTCTGCAATGTTCATCACTTCAGGAACGGAGATCTGCATCTTGTACGCCATTTCATATTGCGCTATGCGGCTGAGTATTTCCGGGTCTTTGTATTCTTCGTATTGCTCCTGGTTTATTTTATTAATAGCTTCAATAGATGCTTTGCGTATGTCACGGTTGATGCCATTGGGATCTTTGATAAATAAAACCGGGTCGCCTTCGCTGCGGCATTGCACTCCCTGGTACACACTGGGCAGGAAGCCGCTTCCCCACACACTTTTTCCGGCATCAGGATTATTGCCACCAGAGGTAAGCACCACAAAGCCGGGCAGGTTTTTATTTTCCGTACCCAAACCATACGTTACCCATGAACCCAAACTTGGGCGGCCCTGCCTTGCCGATCCGCTGTGCATTAATAATTGTGCAGGCGCATGATTAAACTGGTCGGTGGTTACTGCATGCAGCATGGCCAGTTCATCTGCCACGGTGGAAAGATGCGGCAGGTTATCTGACAGCCACAACCCGCTTTGTCCGTGCTGACGGAAGGCAGCCTGCGGACCCAGCATCTTGGGCACACCACGGATGAAGGCAAACTTTTTTCCTTCGAGCAAAGAAGGCGGACAATCCTGCCCGTCGAGCTTCGCCAGTTCGGGTTTATAGCTGAACAGTTCCAGTTGCGAAGGAGCACCGGCCATATGTATATAAATGACAGCCTTTGCTTTGCCGGGAAACATGGGTGGCCGTGGCGCCAGCGGGTTGGCCGGATCAAAGAAAGTATCAGCCAGGCCTGTTTTATGATGGCCACAACCGATCAGGCTGCCCAATGCAAGCGCACCGAGACCCATGGCACTTTGCTTAATAAAATGCCGGCGGGTATGCTGCAACAGCAATGCTTTTTCAGCTTCCTGTTGTAATCGCTTATTATGAATTTCCTGCCGTGTCATATTTAGTTTTTAGTCAGCCATTCGTCCAGGTTCAGCATGGCATTGGCCACCACGATCATGGCTGCTGTTTCGGGATTATTGTTTTTATCATTCAATCCGTTTACTTCACAAGCTGCTTCTTTATCTTTCTGGTAAAGGGAAACCGATTGCTGGTACAACCCGGTCAGTGCATTCAGGCGGGCTTCTGAAACCGGTTTATACATCATGGCTTCATATCCTTTGCTGATTTGCTGCCGGATATTGGTGCCGCCGGTTTCTTTCATCCGGTAGGCAAAATGGCGGGCCATAACAAGGTACGCCGAATCGTTCAGCGTTGTCAATGCCTGCAGTGGTGTGTTGGTACGTATGCGCCGGGTGATGCATACATTGCGGCTGGCACCGTCAAACGTTATCATGGAAGGATAAGGTGCCGTTCGCTTCCAGAAAGTATATACTGCCCGTCTGTACTGGTCGCTACCATCGCTCATTTTCCATACAGCACCATTGTAAGGTGAAAGCCAGATACCTTCCGGCTGAAAAGGCATTACCGGTTTGCCATACATTTTTTTACTCAGCAAATTGCTTACCGCCAGTGCCTGGTCACGCAGTTGCTCGGCCGACAGCCGCACCCTTGGCCCTCTTGCATAAAATCTATTGGTCGGATCTTTTTTCAGCAGTTCTTCATTTACCCTTGAATCCTGGCGATAGGTGGCCGACATTACCAGTTCTTTCAATAATTTTTTCAGGCTCCAGTTATACTCCTGCATGAATTTCCATGAAAGATGATCAAGCAATTCACGATGGGTTGGCGGTGCGCCCTGCGAACCCAGGTCTTCCAATGTTTCTGCCAGGCCGTTTCCGAATAATTGTTCCCAGAGATGATTTACCATGGTTCGGGCTGTAAGCGGATTCTTTTTATCGGTGATCCACATGGCCAGTCCAAGCCGGTTGGCCGGAGCGCCTTCGGACATGGGGTTCATTATGGCGGGCACTGCCGGTGTTACTTCTTCGCCTTTTACCATCCAATTGCCTCTTTCAAATACATGCGTGGTTCGGGAAAGTGCTGCAGGGTTGTCCATCATTACAGGTGTGGATTCGGGCCGTGCAAACATCAGGCTGTCATAATCTCGCATCACCGCAGCATAGCCCGTTTTATCTTTCCCCGGCAGGGGATTGCTGAAACGAAACCATTCTATGAGTATGCCGTTTTCGTGTTCTGGTTTTATGGAAGGATTGATATAACGAAAGTAGATATTGTGTTTTCCGGGTATCGGATCAATGGTGGCCGTGATAATATCCCATCCTTTGGGAGTGGAACGTGCCGGTATCACTTTGTATGGCTTTGTATTCAGGCTGTCGAGATAAATATGCAGGCTGCCGCTGTTATGTATGGATACAAAGCGGAAGGAAAACTGTGTGCTGTTGTTTAGTGGTACATTTTTCAGACGACAGCTCCCGTAGTTCCTGATCTCCACCAGCCAGCCCGTCATGGCGGCGTTTACATATTCATCACACTTCATGGCGAGTTGTACAGGCTGCCATGTTTTCAGGAAAAACAACTGCTCTTCGGTTTCTTTTGGTGAACCGTGTTGCTGCAGCCAGTCTTTTATTGCCTGGAGGCGGGTACTGTCCTTTCCGGTGTAATGACGCAGCAACGGGTAGTCGGCTTCAGTGTCTTCATCCCTTGTGTTGTTGAAAAAAGCCATGAACTGGTAATACTCTTTCATTTTAAAAGGATCATACGGATGGCTATGGCATTGCACACAATTGAAGGTGGTACCCAGCACGGCGCTCCAGGTGGTGTTTACCCTGTCTAAAACTGCCGCTGTTCTGAACTCTTCATTGTCGGTTCCTCCTTCATCATTGGTGAGTGAGTTTCGGTGAAAAGCGGTGGCGATATATTTTTCTTCATCGGGGTTGGGCAGCAGGTCGCCGGCAAATTGCTCGATCAGAAATTCGTTGTAAGGTTTGTCTGCATTGAATGCATTGATCAGCCAATCGCGGTAGCGCCATATATTTCTTTCCTGGTCTGATTCATATCCTTTGGTATCGGCATAGCGGGCCAGGTCCATCCACAGCGTGGCCCATCGTTCGCCATAGCTGCTGGCAGCAAGCAAAGTATCCACCAGGTTTTCGTATGCCTTTTCAGATGCATCGGCGAGAAAGCGCCGGGCTGTTTCTTCTGTTGGTGGCAGTCCGGTAAGATCAAGACTTACCCGGCGCAGCAGTGTGGCCTTATCTGCTTCCGCGGAGGGAGAAAGGTTTTGTTCTTTCAGTTGCTGGTAAATAAACTGGTCTGTTTCATTACGTATCCAGGCATTGGAAGAATTTGGCACCTCTTGTTGCTGCACGGGAGTGTAGGCCCAGTGCTGTCCCCATTCGGCTCCCTGCTTTATCCATTTTTTTAAAATACTGATCTCGGTTGCTGACAGCGGTTCATGTTTATACGGCATCCGTTCTTCCGGATCAGTCTCGGTAATCCGGTTGATGAGTTCGCTTTCCGAAGGCTTGCCCGGTACAATGGCATATTTGCCCGATTCGGTTTTAGCCAGCGCTTCTTCCCTGAATAATAAACTAAAGCCGCCTTGTTGCTTCACGCCGCCATGACAGGCGATACATTTCTTATTGAAAATGGGTTTTACCTGTGTATTGAAATC
Source organism: Chitinophagaceae bacterium (assembly GCA_016787125.1). GTDB lineage: Bacteria > Bacteroidota > Bacteroidia > Chitinophagales > Chitinophagaceae > JJ008. The sequence continues at coordinate 12,088 of JAEUVM010000138.1, forward strand.
AATTTTTTCTTTGGAGGAAATACAGCGTGTAATGACAACCACGGTTATCACAAGGAGGAGCAGGAGTAACAGTTTTTTTGGAAACCGGAATTTCATATGATGCAGGCGTGCTGTTTTGCAGCTAAAATGAACTATTAACCAAGCCTGACAAATATAATTCTGTAACCCGGTGATAACTACTACTCTTTTTTCCAAAAATGATACTTTTCTACCCGCCTTTAAAGATTAAATATTTTAAATTTGGTAGTAAAATATCGGATATGAAGCCTGTGCTGGAACATCTCCCCAAGGAAAAGGAAGAGTCTTTTGTGGTGAAATACTTTGATTACAATTATTATCCTACGCCCTGGCATTACCATCCTGAGTACGAGCTTGTATTGGTTACGGAAAGCACCGGCAAACGTTTCATTGGCGATAACATCACCGGTTTTGCCCCGGGCAACCTGGCCTTTATCGGTCCCAACCTGCCGCATACTTACCAGAATGATGAAGTGTACCTGCAGCCAAAATCGAAGTTGCGGGCCAAGTCAATCGTTATTCATTTTTCAGAAGAATCGCTGGGTAAAGATTTTATGAAGCTGCCCGAATCGGAGCCGGTACGGCAGCTATTCAACCGGTCGGTAAACGGACTCGATGTAAATGGGAAAACAAATTCTATTGTATCGAAGAAGCTGGAGGAGATCGTAAACCTTACCGGGCTGAAACGCTGGTTTTGCCTGATGGATATACTCGTCATCCTGGCGGAATCAAAAGAACTGTCAACCATTTGCAAAACATCCATGATCGGCAACAATGAAAAAGAATCGAACCGCCTCAGCGTGGTGATGAACTGGATACTCCAGCATTATGAAAAAAATATCCGCATTGGTGAAGCGGCAGCGCTGTGCGGGATGAGTGAAAATGCTTTTTCCCGATTCTTCTCTCAGCGTACAAGGAAAACCTTTTCAGGGTTTGTTACTGAACTGCGGCTGCACAAAGCCTGTAAACTGCTGAAGGAAAATGAACTTTCTGTAACCAGCATTTGCTACGACTGCGGTTTTAATAATGTTTCAAATTTCAACCGCCAGTTTTTGAAAGAATATAAAATGAACCCGGTGAAGTACCGTAAAGCTTTTTTGCAAACGGGAAGCTGATTATCCGTTACCGGATCAAAGTGGAGAGTCCTTTCAGCGATATTCGTCTTCCTGAAACATCTGTATAATCAAGTGTCCACACATAAGTGCCGGAGGGTTGTTCCTCGCTGCCGACCTTACCATTCCATTTTCCGCTGCGGTCTCTCGATTCAAATACTAATTGACCGCCACGGCTATATATCCTGAATATAAGATCAGTCACCTTCCAGGCATTCACCGGGTAGAGATAATCATTGCGGCCATCGTTATTAGGAGTAAATGCGGTTGGCACGGCGAGGTAGCAATTATCTTCCACATTGATAAAATGAAAAGCAGTATCGCTGCAACCGGCAGTGTCGGTTACGGCCAATCTTGCCACCACACTGTTTTGCCCGTTGGGAATGATATAATACTGCCAGGATGGATTGGCGGAGGAGGATGTTTGACTATTGCCAAAATCCCACCGGCGGGATGCGATCACACCAAGACTTTTATCTGTAAACAACAGGGAGTCGCTGGGCCGGCAGAGTACATCGGATGCCTGTATCACTGCTTTTACCGGTATCTCGTTCAGTACTCTTACATATACATGTGCCGTGTCTGCACAACCATAGCTGTCGGTTACTTTTACAATATAGTCTGTACTGGTTTCCGGTTTGGCCCTTGGGTTAATGATATTCGTTGAAGAAAGTGTATTTGATGGTGTCCAATCATAACTTACTCCGGCACTCGCCTGCAATAAAACAGATTCTCCTTTGCAGATGGCTGTATCCGGCCAGGCTTTTACATTTGTTCCGATAATGGTAACATGTGTGCTGTCTTGCAGATGGCATCCGCCACGGGAAAAAACTTCCACGTAATACATGCCGCTGTCATCCAGGGTGGTACCGTAGATACTGGGATAAGATATATTGTCGTAAAACCCGTTCGGTCCAGTCCAGATATACCGGGTGGCTCCTTCAGCACTAAACTGTAACGTATTGCCGGCGCAAACCGGTGAGTTGTTCGTGATGGTGTAGTTCTTTGGCAGTCCATCCACTTCAACGGTCATGTAATTTGAAACCACCCGGCAGTTGGGGTTGCCGATAATTGAGGCATCAGTGCCGCTAAGCCGGAATAAAAAAGTATCTGGTGCCGAAAAGGTTTTTGAATAAACACTGCCTGTGGCACCAGGAATATCCACCCAGGTTGCTCCATTATCCGTACTCTGCTGCCATTGCAGTGCCGGTACGGGATAAAATGGATCCATACTGCCGCTAAGCTGTACGGTAGTATTATCCTGGAAGCAGATACTTTTGAGTATCGTAGTTGATGGTTCAAAATCGAATTTTATTTTCACCTCCGGGCCTACAGGTCTTATTTGTATATCATCCACGGCAAAATCTTCAGCACACTCATACGCATGAAAAAGGGATGTCATTTTCAATACCAGTTTGTTTACACCGGCGGGCATGGTAAAATAAATTCCCACTGTACCAAACCGGTATCCCATTGGAGGCGGAGCTGCATATGAAACAATGCGGGCGGTGGTATCTTTCATGATCAGGTTGCCGAGATCATCTTCGATGCGCATTTCAAATTCAGGATAATCTGGTCCGTTTATGCAGGCAGCCGTTCCATCAATGAGATCAAGGTTAATGACTGCTGCAGAAAAATAATAAGTTTCGCCGGCACATAAGGTTTTGTGTACCGTGTCTTTATAGACAGTTCTGTTGCCGGTACCGGCATTGTTGTTTACCAGCATCATCATACCAAAATCCTCCATCGGGTCGCTGTCGGAACCAAGGTCTATCCATTCAGCATTAAAGCAGTTAGTTATCGGTACACGACGTAAAATAGTATATGATCCCGGTGCGGGGCAAAGGACTCCGTCAAAAGCAAATTGTGTTTTGTATGCAGGAATCGGTGTGCCCACCGTGGAAGGGTTGAGATTGCCGACACCAAAGGTTTCTTTGAATACCGGAGGGCCAAAGCCAGATTGAGCTGAGCCATACAGATGCAATAATGCGGACAGGAAAAAAATACAGCAATATCGTACTTGGTATTTCCGCATACTTTATAAGAATCCTTGCACTGAAGGAGGACAGCTTATTTTATAGCCGGACTGGTAAAGCCCAGCTTTTTCAATCCTGTTTTTATTTCCGGGCAGCTCATGAATAATTTCCACAGTAACCCGCTGCGATAGTTTTCTATCATCACAATGATCGGGCCCTGGTCAATTGCAAGATGCGATCCTGCCACCCAGTTCTTTGATCCATTAAAGGCATCTACGAATCCGTATTCACTCCATATTTTATCGCCGAGGTCAAAGTAAAAATGTTTCAGTGCCTGCATCGAATACTCCGGCGTGTAGGGAAAGGCGCTCAATGCGGCCGTGGGTGAAATAGTACCCAGGTCTTCGGTGGGAGAATGACCGGCATAGCCATTATACGTATCGCTGGAAGTAAGTCCCCAGCAATCCGCTCCATATCCTTTATAGTTTTTAGGATTGCGAACGCAATGTTCCCGGTTGATCAATGTATGGTTGCGGTTTTGTTCCCAGTAATCGGCATATTCATCTTTCAGTCTTCTCGGGTCAAGACCCAGAAAAGAATACTGTGAAAAGAACAACGGGCCGCCATAATCAAAGCCAAGCGGCAGTTTTATGCCATAAAATTCTTTTCCGTTTTTGAAAAAATTACTCTGTGCCCAGCCGCCATGATACACTGATGACGATACCTGGTATTTCTCATTCGGACATGAAGCCGCCAATATATACATGATGAGGCATTCATTAAAACCACGGACGGGAAAATTCATCGCCCAGCCATTGTTGGGGCTCCAGTGCCAATACAGCACATCCTGTCCTTGTGTAAACCATTTCCATTCTATATCCGGCCACATCCAATTGATGCGGCTGCGCAATTCTCTTTCCACCTGGCTGGTGCCGTTAAAATATTGTCTTGCACATAGCAAACCCTGGAAGAGATAAGATGTTTCCACCAGGTCGGCACCATCGTCTTTCCGGCTGAAAGGAATTGTTTTGCCAGTAGCGCCATCCATCCAATGCGGGAATACGCCATGATAGGAATTCGCTTTCAGTAAAAAGTTCACCGTCTTCAGCAGAAAGCGGGCAGCAGTATCCCGGCCGATCCATTTTCTTTCCACGGCCACTATCACACTCATCACACCAAAGCCGGTGCCACCGGTGGTTACCACTTCATCGCCATAGCCGAACGTGGCATTACTCCTTTCTCTCGACATGCCAGATACAGGATGTGCAAAATCCCAGAAATAGCGGAAGGTTTGTTTTTGTACAAGATCAAGCAGGGCTGAATCAGTCAACTGCTTCGGTCTTTTTGTTGGGTCAAACGAAGGGTCTGTTTTAAAATACTGGGCAAAGCTGCTTGTTGCAAGCAGCAATGTAAACGTGGCTATAAAAAATCGTTGTTTCATCTTTTTATTAACAACTTACAGGTATGGCGCACTAAAGCTCAGCGACAACATACCAGCTTTTACTTCAGGGCAACTGGTAAACAGGTTCCACAACAATCCAGTGCGGTGGTTTTCTATCATTACAATGATAGGACCCTGGTCAATAGCCAGAAATGAACCGGCAAACCAGAGATCACGCAATGAAAACGCATCAACGAAACCATATTCTTTCCAAAGCTTATCGCCCAATACATAATAAAAGAATTTCAGCGCCTTCATTGATTCAACCGGTGTGTATGGCATGGATGAAAGAGCAGCAGTAGGAGCGATCACACTCACGTCATTCGTGGGTGAGCTGGCCGTATATCCCGATGGAATATCACTGGCCGTCAGGCCCCAGCAACTGTCGCTGTAGCCATACCAGCTTCTCGGGTTGGCAATGCAATACCTGTAATTGATCTGTGAGTGATTGGTGGTTTGTGTGGCATAGTTGGCATAGGTATCTGATAGCCCGTTGGGATTGATACCCATAAAAGAATAATGTGAGAAGAACAACGGGCCTCCCTGCGCCGGGCCCAATGGCAGATTGAAGCCATAATAGGTGTTACCATTGATAAACCCACTTCCGGTAGCCCAGCCGCTATGATAAACCGATGCGGGGACACCATGTGTGGTGGATGAAGCCGCCAGCACATAGGTAATAAGACATTCATTCCAGCCGCGAACCGGCATATTCATGATCCAGCCAAGATTTGAACTGTAATGCCAGTACAAAACATTTTGCCCGCCATTGCGAAACCAATCCCACTCCACATTATTATACAAAGTGTTGATGTCGGTGCGCAGATTTGTTTCCGCTGCATCCGCACCATTAAAGTATTGTCTTGCCGTGAGCAGGCCCATCATCAGGTAAGATGTCTCTACCAGGTCGGCCCCATTATCATTGGCGCTGAACGGCACGATAGCACCAGTGCTTCCATTAAGCCAGTGCGAAAAAGCTCCTTTTACTTTTACCGCTGTGTTTTTCAAAAAAGAAACGATGGTTTGCATCCTCGCCAGTCCTTGTGCACGGGTGATGAAACCACGATTGATACCAACCGGTATTGCCATAATGCCAAAGCCTGAGCCTCCGGAGGTAACCACATCGCCGGAGCTGTTTCTTTCTCTTGCCAGTCCGCTGATGGGATGACCAAAATCCCAAAAGTATTTGAATGTTTGCTGCTGTACCAGGTCAAGCAATGCATTGTCGGATATGGTGGCAAACTTTCTCGATGAATCCATTTTGGTAATGAATGCTTTGCTTACCGCCGTTTGCAATGAACCTCCGGACGCTGATTGCAGTGTGGTGGCAGCCTTGACAAAGTATTTCTTCAGGTAGGCTAATGAAGCTGTTGGCTGCACCACCACGGTTTTATCACTGTTGGTCAACGTAGCCGTTACCGGCACCTGCACACCGCTGGCATCTGTTACCGATATGGAAGTGGCCAGGGTACTTTGTTTTAATGGCTCAGAAAAATCCACGGTGATCACCGGCTGGATACTGATATTATAAACACCATCGCCGATTGATGAACTTCCGATTGCGGCATCTATAAATACGGGGTTTTTTGGCGTGGGGCCGGGAGGAGGATCAGGTGTGTCTTTTTCTCCGCAGGAAACAAACACTGTCGCTAATGCGGCAATGGCACCAAACAAAATATAATTCACTCTCCTCATACGGTTATCTTAAAAAATCAGTGTTGAAATGGAATGGGGAAGGGCTTCTGTTTGCGCTGCCTTTCCATTGATCCATAAAAAATACGTTGTCTTGCTGTTGCCCTGGTTCATGACGATCACTACGGTTTTTCCATCTTCATTTCGAAATGCAGTGGTTAGCAATTGGCTTCGGCTGGCTGTGGCAGCAATGCGTTTTGCACCCGGCTGAATAAATTTTGAAAAGTGCCCGATATAATAATAGGCATTGGTGTAGATCAGTTGCCCGGTCTTTGTATCGCCATGTACCGGTGCAAAACAAAAATTCTGTACATGGTTGGGACCACCGGTTTCATCGAGGATAATGTTCCAGTCGGTAAAGCCTACCATCCCATTGTTGTAATCATTGATCATGCTGCGTCCATACTCTTCACCAAGCACCCAGGCTTTGTAACGGGTGGCATTAAAACTTTCAGCACAGCCTTCGGTAAAGAAAATATGTTTATCGGGAAACGCTTCGTATACCCGGCGCAGGTTTTCATACATGGGTGTGCCTCCGCTCCAGTCTTCATACCAGTGAAAGCCGATACCCCATGCGTATTTAGCCGCTTCGGGATCGTTGAAATATGTTTGTGCCCGTTGATAGATGAGGTCGCGGTTGTGATCCCACACAATGATCTTTTTATCTTTCAGTCCTTCCTTTTCCATAGTGGGGCCGAGATAGTTCTTTAAGAAATCTGTTTCTTCCTGTGCGGTGTAAATACAGCTTTCCCAACGCTGAGTGGCCATCGGTTCATTTTGCACACTGATACCCCATACCGGCACGCCATCTTTTTCATATTCTTTGATAAACTTAGTATAGTACATGGCCCAGCTGCTGTAATAATCAGGTTTCAGTTTACCGCCGTGGAGCATGTCGTTGTTGTCTTTCATCCAGGCGGGCGGGCTCCAGGGACTGGCAAAAAGGCGCAGTTTATCGCCTGATGCTTTCATCGCCTCTTTGATGAAGGGAATTTTATATTTCTTATCGTGTTCAATGTTGAATGTTTTCAGTTCCTTATCATTATCGGCCACATAGGTGTACATGTCGCTGCTGAAATCGCAGCTGTTGATGTTGGTGCGGGCTACGGTATAGCCAATACCTTTTTCTTTATCAAAAAAAGCGGTGAGCACTTCCTGTTGTTTATCCTTGGGCAATTTGTAAAACGTTTCTGCCGAAGCATCGGTCAATGCGGCGCCGGTACCGAAGTAAGTTTGGAAAGTTTTTGCCGGATCCACAAATACGATCACTTCGCTTTCCACCGGCTGCCCTTTTTCTGCAAATTCAAGTGTGTCTGTTACTGCCAGCCGGTAATCCGTACTGTCGGCAGTGGTGTATACGATCACTTTCTTTCCTTCGGTGGTAAATGCCGCTGCATTAGAGGTGGCATTATTCTCTTTTTTTTCGGAATCAGAACATGCAATTAAAAGAGCGGCAACAATAACCGGGGCCAGTTTTTTCATACAATCGTTTTTGTTTTATTACCAAACATAAGTAGCTACTGCACCGGCTGGCAGTGAAGTGGCAACCCATTTTCCTTTAAACCTGATATTAAAACCTGTAGTAGTACTATTCTCGTTCTGAATGATGAGTACCTTTTTTCCATCAGGCCGTTTAAATGCAACATTCGGTAAGCCGGCATACAAACCACTGGCGATCCTTACAGAGCCGGGAGGCACAAACATTGATCCATGTGCAATGATATAATAACTCACATTCCTGGTTGACCCGGAACCGTTGATGGTAATGGCGCCTTTGCATTCCGTACAACCGCCGGGTGTATGCGGACCATAGGCGGGGTCGTTGGCGAGGTTCCACTCTAAGATAACCTTACCCCAGTTTCTGGCAGAGCCGATGATCACATTTTTGATATGCCAGGCGAGGTCGCCATTAAAGGAGCCGCTGGCACCCGTCCACTGTTCGGTGAAATAAAGATTCTTATCAGGATAAGCATTATGCACGGTTGTCATGGCTGAAATATCACCGGCATACAGGTGAAAGGCAGAGCCGTCCACATATTGTCTTGCCCCTGCATCATTCAATACAGTAATGGGGTAGTTTGGATTATCACAATTGTGATCCCACACAATAATTTTAGTGGTGATACCGGCAGCCTGGAAAGCGGGGCCTAAATGATTTTTTACAAAATCGGCCTGCTGTGCGGCGGTCATCACCATACTGGGGTTATTGCCACCGTGCTGTGGTTCATTCTGTACTGTTACCGAGTGAATGGGAATTCCTTTTGCCTGCATCGCCTGTATGTATTTCACAAAGTAATTAGCATAAGCGCCGTAGTACGCTGGCAACAGGCTGCCTCCGATGGAAGAGCCATTATCCTTCATCCACACCGGCGGACTCCATGGCGAGCCCATGATCTTAATTGCGGGGTTTATGGTGAGGATGCTTTTCAATACAGGTATAAGATCAACTGTATCTTTTGACAAACTGAAGTTGGCCAATGTGGGGTCTGTCATTCCGGCCGGCATATCATTGTAGCTGAAAACGGTTGGGCTCAGGTCTGAGGCACCGATACTCACCCGCAAAAAGCTTACACCGATAGCGTTGGTGCCGGTTCCGAAGAGTTCATTCAGCAAGGCTGATCTGGCGCTGCTGGTCATATTATTAATAAGAAAGGCGCTGCTTCCGGTAAGGGTGTAACCAAAGCCATCCATTGTCTGGTAAGTGGTGGTGGAATCTACTTCTATATATGGATTGGCATTGGCAACTGTGGTAAAAGATAATGTGGCCGTTTGCTTTTGCAAAAGGGCGGTCTGATCGCCTCTTGTCATCCACATTTCCATATCATTGGTGGCAGGCGCAGGGTCGGGTGGTGGATTTGTGTTGCCATTATTGCGGGAGCAATCGCCGCAAATAAACAAGGTGCTGATAAGTGCCAGGCTGATATACGTTTTGTGAAACAGTTTCATAGCTCTTGCTTTATGTATTGCAATTCTCAGTTTGCGAGTTTGTAAAATTTGATTGTTGTATTATTTCTTGCCACCAGCATCAGTTTAGCGCCCCCGGTGGTCCGTAACCATTTGATGTCTCTTGCTTCTCCTTCAAACGAAGGTATACTGAAGGTTGTTGTGATGGCCTTACCTGCCTCATCAAAATGAAAGCCGGTGGGCTGTTGTGCATCATAGCGTCCTTCATACGGGATAGTACCGTAAAAATTTCCGGCTGCGATAAACTGTCCTTTTTTTCCTTCAACTGGAGCAAAAGAAAACAATGGCGCTTTTTGCAATTGCCAGGGAAGGTCTGTCCGGGTAAAGCCGCCTTTACCATCGTTGATAAAACAGGAAGAAGCCAGCACTTCAGCTTTCAGTTCACTGTATTCTTTGAAGAGGTCGTAGAACATATACTGCACAGTTTTACCGGACACGTCACTGTACTTCAGGTAGTGTTTCTTTAATATTGGTAATGCCCTTTCCAGTTCATCTTTTGCGAGAAATGGATATTCCTGCCCATCTATTGTATATGCCAAAATTTGTTCGGTGGAACCGTTATTATCAAAATCCTTTACATAAAGTTTTACCGGCCCATTCTTTCCCGACCAGAGTTTTGTGTTCCATCCCCAGTTACCAGCCAGCAGGTCCATGTTTCCATCGCCGTTTACATCGGCAGCAGTAAGACTTTGCCACAAGCCGGAAGAGCCGGCAATATCAGTTGCGGTAAATTTTCCCTTATTGTTTTTAAATATTTTCAATGGCATCCATTCACCGGTGAGGGCCAGGTCCATCCAGCCATCTTTATCTATATCAATAAAAGCGGCTGATGAAACCATTCCGATCAGATGGAGCGGGATGATGTTGTCTCCGGCTTTGGTAAAATGGGCTTTGCCATCATTTATATACAGGTAAGAAGTGGTGGGCAACCCGTATTGCAGCGCCTTGGCTGAATTGCCTACAAAAAGATCCTGGTCGCCATCATTATCCACGTCGGCTGCTGCTGCGCATGATTTGTTTTCAAATACCACCGACATAGGGTTGGGAGAAAGAGTGAAATTTCCTTTGCCATCATTCAGGTATAGCCGGTCAAAAAGGGCCAGTTCATTTACCGGCACTTCATTACCGCCTGTCAATACAAAAAGGTCAGGAGACTTATCTCCGTTTGCATCAAAGAAGATAGCATCCACTTCCTCGCTTACGGCATACTTGTTGAACAAGGCCGTATCTGTCCGTGCAAAGGAACCATCTGGCTGCTGCACCATTAATGCGCCGGGCTGAAGTTTGGCACCGCATACATAAAAATCATCCAGGCCGTCATTATTAATATCTGTCACGGCCACTTTGGGTCCGCGGGTGGAAAGCTTATGCGGTATCAGGTATTGAACATTATAATCTTCAAAATCATTTTCCTTGTGGGCCCAGTTGCAGGTAATGGAAGCGGTCACGTCAGTAAATCGTTCGGGTTGCTGCGGGAAAAAGTTTGTATATACAAATTCCTGTTGTGCATCGGCGGCTTTCACCACAAGGGTTTTATTTACAACAGGATTCCTGATCACCTGGTATTGCTGGTTGGGCCAAACGATCAGTACGCTGTCTGCTTTCGAAATCGAATCGAGTCCGAAATGCAATTGGACTGTGGAAGTGGACATGAATCCACGCACAGGCATCAATTGCTGATATTGCATTTTGCTTCCGGCAAATAACCATGCTTTGGCTCCCACACCCGTTGTATTAGTGCTGTCTCCTTTAAAGCTGATGTTGATATAGTTTTTGGCGGGTGCATTATTCTTCAGCACCAAGGCAGGTGCATTCAGGCAGTTCATCACCACATCAAGATCCCCGTCATTATCAAAGTCGGCATAGGCAGCCCCGTTGGAGCAACCTTTCAACCCTTCCGTTCCCCATGTTTTACTTACATCCTGGAAGGCAACCGTTCCATCTCCTTTGAATAAGAATGGATGTGTTTTTCCTTCGGGCATGGCAGCGATGGTTTCGTCATCGTATTTATCTGTTCCGTCCATGCCTTTCATTTTCATATTGTCGGCAAAGCGGATAAAATCAAGGTCAACCGGTCTTCTTTCTATTCCGCTTGTAATGAGCAGGTCTTTGTTTCCATCATTATCAAAATCTGCGAAAAGGGGGCACCAGCTCCAGTCGGTAGCCGCTACTCCGCTCAGCAATGCGGTTTCGCTGAAGCTTACGCCGTTGCCGTTGTTTGTCTGCAGGCAATTCTTTGAATACTGGTTCTGGTATCCTCTCAGTTCCAGTTTTACTTTATAAATATCGGGGTTCTCATCGCTGCCATATGTCTTCAGTGTTTTCTCATCCGGTGGCAGCATGTCAACCGTGATAATATCCGGCTGGCCGTCATTATTATAATCTGCTACATCGTTGCCCATGCTAAACCGGCTGTAATGCCGGAAATGGCGGGCGCCGCTTTCGGTAAAGGAGCCGTCTTTATTGTTGATGTAGTAGTAATCATTTTCGTGAAAATCATTGCCGATAAATATATCATCCCAGCCATCGTTGTTCAGGTCGGCAATGGCTAGGCCCAGGCCATAGCCCAGGTTGCTTTGATAAATACCGGCTTGCTTTGACACTTCGGTGAATTTGCCGGTTGTTTTCAGATCATTACGGTAAAGTCTATCGCCGGAAAGGGTATCATACCCGCGGCGGTTGCTTGTATCAACGATATTGGCATGCGGGTGGTGTGATTGGTTCAGGATGTAACAGTCCAGGTCGCCATCTTTATCATAATCAAAAAAGGCAGATTGCGTGGTAAAGCAGGATGTGTTCAATCCATAATCCGTCGATTTTTCAGTGAAAGTATTATTGCCATTATTGATGAACAGTTCATTGTGCCCGGTAAGGCCATACTTGCTGCTGATGGT
>JAEUVM010000152.1 GCA_016787125.1 Chitinophagaceae bacterium
TCTGTCACACAATTTGAATTGCTGCCAAAACCACCTGCAGAAAGAAACGACTTCATGCCCTGGCCCTCTTATCCCATGTTGTTGAAAACAACCACCTCGCATGAAGAAGGCGCTGAACGGCAGTGGGCAATCGTAACCAAAGAATTTATCGGCGATGCCAACGGGCAATTGAAAGCATTAAAAATTGCCGACCTCGAATGGAAGATCACCGATGGAAGACCTGCGGCTTTTACAGAAATACCTGGCAGCGAAAGAGAAATACCTTGTACCCTTGCCCTGCTGGCAATGGGTTTCTTACATCCGCAGCAGGCAGGCCTTTTGACCGATCTCGGTATTGACCTTGACAATAGAGGCAATGCAAAAGCAACTGAGAAAGATTATCAAACCAGTATTGCCAAAATTTTCACCGCCGGTGATATGCGCCGCGGACAGAGCCTCGTGGTATGGGCCGTCAGCGAAGGAAGGGAATGTGCCCGCAAAGTGGATGAATTTTTAAACAATGGCGCACCCAGCCTGCTGGAAACAAAAGATGCCGCCTTTCAATTTCAATCGTAGAGACGAGGCATGCCTCGTCTCACAAAAGGCATGCCTCGTCTCAGAAGAGGTATGCCTCGTCTCAGAAGAGGTATGCCTCGTCTCACAAAAGGCATGCCTCGTCTCACAAAAGGCATGCCTCGTCTCAGAAAAGGCATGCCTCGTCTCACAAAAGGCATGCCTCCTCTCACAAAAAGCCATCCCTGCCGAAGATAGTTTTTACCCCAAAGACAGTACTGCATTTATTACCTTTAATTCATGCACAAAGAAGTAAAAGCCTGGCACCAGGCACAAACCAAATCCGATAAAGCCATTTGTGAGCTTCTGTACGAAACGATAACAACAGCCCTGCCCAAAGCCGAAAATAAAGTCTGGCACCGGCATCCTGTATGGTTTCTCGACGGGAATCCCGTTGTGGGTTATAGCAAACTGAAAGATTGCATCCGGCTTCTCTTCTGGAGCGGCCAGTCATTTGATGAGGAAGGACTGCACCCGGAAGGCAGTTTCAAAGCAGCAGAGGTACGTTATACTTCAATAGAAGAGGTTAATATAAAAGACCTGAAACGATGGCTGAAAAAAGCAGCCACCATCCAATGGGATTATAAGAATATCGTGAAGCGAAAAGGAAAACTTGAACGGCTGATGTAATCAAGATTATACTTCAGTTTATTAAACTGCAATATACCCTATTGCAAAAAAAAGAGCAACACGGATAGTCATTAAAACAAAACCGGTTGCTCTTTGAAATATCAGTGTCTTTATCCTGCCAGGTCAAAACGATCTAGATTCATCACTTTATTCCATGCGGCCACAAAATCGGTTACAAACTTTCCCTTTGCATCTTCACAGGCATATACTTCTGCAATAGCACGGAGCTCAGTATTGGAACCAAAAATGAGATCGGCACGGGTGGCCGTCCACTTCACTGTATTAGTGGTACGATCACTTCCGTTAAATAACTGTTGTGTATGATCGGCTGCTTTCCAGGTGGTGCCGAAATCGAGCAGGTTTACAAAGAAATCATTCGTAAGCACACCCGGTGTATGGGTAAACACACCATGCTTCGACTGATCCCAGTTTGCACCCAATGCCCGCATACCTCCCACCAGTACGGTCATCTCCGGCGCAGTAAGGGTAAGCAGTTGTGCTTTGTCCACCAGCATTTCTTCCACGGTACTTACCAGCCTTGCCTTCTGGTAATTGCGGAATCCGTCGGCTGCAGGCTCCAGTACGGCAAATGAATCCACATCGGTTTGCTCAGCAGTGGCATCTGTACGGCCGGGAGTAAAAGGAACAGTAATGGTATGACCAGCATCACGGGCTGCTTTCTCCACCGCTGCACAACCACCGAGTACGATCAGGTCGGCCAATGATATTTTTTTGCTGCCACCTGTTGTGTTGAATTCCTGCTGAATAGCTTCGAGAGTATCAAGCACTTTTGTCAACACCGAAGGATTATTCACCTCCCAGAATTTTTGCGGGGCCAAACGGATACGGGCACCATTGGCACCACCCCGTTTATCACTGCCGCGGAAAGTGGAAGCAGAAGCCCACGCTGTGGTTACCAATTCAGCCACGCTAAGCCCGGAAGACAGCACCCGGCTCTTCAGGTTTGCCACATCATCTGCGTTGATCAATTCATGGGTTACAGCAGGAACCGGGTCTTGCCAGATCAACACTTCCGCCGGTACCTCTGCCCCGAGATAGCGGGCACGGGGGCCCATATCACGGTGGGTTAGTTTGAACCACGCACGGGCAAATGCATCGGCAAACTTATCAGGGTTTTCAAGGAAATATCTTGAGATCTTTTCGTAAGCTGGATCAAAGCGAAGCGAAAGGTCAGTGGTAAGCATGAAAGGCTGATGACGTTTGCCGGCATCATGCGCATCAGGAATCAGCCCCGCACCGGCATCACCTTTAGGTTTCCATTGGTGTGCACCTGCCGGACTTTTAGTGAGCTCCCATTCATAACCAAACAGGTTTTCAAAAAAGTTGTTGCTCCATTTAGTTGGTGTGGTTGTCCAGGCACCTTCCAGTCCGCTGGTGATAGTATGCTGTCCGCAACCGGATTCAAATGTATTCTTCCATCCCATACTTTGTTCTTCAATACCTGCAGCCGCCGGTTCTTTACCTACAAACTCGCCGGGATTGGCAGCGCCATGTGTTTTACCAAAAGAATGTCCGCCGGCAATCAATGCCACCGTCTCTTCATCATTCATCGCCATGCGGGCAAAAGTTTCTCTTATGTCGCGGGCAGCGGCAATAGGATCAGGCTTGCCATTAGGTCCTTCGGGATTTACATAAATCAGTCCCATCTGCACAGCAGCAAGCGGGTTCTCAAGGTCGCGGTCGCCACTATAGCGTTTATCTCCCAGCCACTCTGTTTCAGAGCCCCAGTAAATATCTTCTTCGGGCTGCCATACATCCTCACGGCCACCGGCGAAGCCAAACGTTTTGAAGCCCATCGTTTCGAGAGCCACATTACCGGCAAGGATCATCAGGTCGGCCCAGGAAATTTGCTTGCCATACTTCTTCTTAACAGGCCAAAGTAATAAACGGGCCTTATCAAGGTTGGCATTATCGGGCCAGCTGTTCAGCGGGGCAAAACGCTGGGTGCCGTTGCCTGCACCACCACGGCCATCATGAATACGGTAAGTGCCGGCGCTATGCCAGGCCATGCGTATCATCAGCGGTCCGTAGTGACCATAATCAGCCGGCCACCATGCCTGAGAATTCGTCATCAGATCAGCAAGGTCTTTCTTCACGGCAGCGAGATCAAGCTTCTTAAATTCTTCAGCATAATTAAATCCCTTATCCATCGGATCTGAAAGGGAAGAATTTTGCCGGAGGATATTCAGTTTAAGCTGGTTGGGCCACCAGTCGCGGTTGCTGGTGCCGCCACCACCAGTTTTATTCAGGGCAGCGCCGGTGAAAGGGCATTTGCCTGCGGTTACTGTATTGTCCATAATAGTAATTTGATTTATTGGTTAAAACTATTGCTGGTCATCCGTATTTTATCACGGATGCCAAAACTACCGCTGCAATACTAATAAATCAAATTGATTATTTTTATGATCATATAGTTTTTGCCTATGACTTTGACCCAATTGGAATACATCATCGCCCTGGATGATCACCGTCATTTTGCCCTGGCCGCAGAGAAGTGCTTCATCACACAGCCCACCCTCAGCATGCAGATACAGAAACTGGAGGAAGAACTGGGGGTAAAGATATTCGACCGCACAAAACTGCCCGTCATCCCCACCGAGATCGGCAGCAGCATCATTGCACAGGCCCGCATCACCCTGAGGGAAGCCGGCGTGATAAAACAACTGATCAGCGATCAGCAGGAATCCATTGCCGGCGAACTGCGTATCGGCATCATTCCCACCCTGGCACCTTACCTGCTGCCACCGCTGTTTCAATCCATCCGGCAGAAATACCCGCGGGTAAGTCTGGCAATCAAAGAATCAATAACAGAAGATGTGATCCACGAGTTAAAACACAACCGGCTCGATTGTGCCCTGGTCGTCACTCCGCTGAATGATGCCTCAATAAAAGAAGAAGTACTTTTCTACGAAGAACTTTTCTTATATGTATCAAAGAAAAATGCACTCTCCGCCAAAAAATATGTGCTGGCAAGTGATATTGACCCCGGACAGCTCTGGCTGCTCGAAGAAGGGCATTGCTTCCGCTCGCAGGTATTGAATTTATGCGAACTGAAAAAGGCCAGCGACTTTCATTTCAACTACGAAACAGGTAATATCGAAACATTGAAACGCATGGTGGATAAAAGCGATGGTATCACCATTCTCCCCGAACTCGCCGTGATGGAATTCAGCAAGGCACAGCTCAACCAGGTAAAGCGGCTCAAACAACCCAGCCCGGCACGGGAAGTAAGTATTGTCACCCACCGTGATCATATCAAAACAAGACTGATCAAAACACTCAGGGAAGAAATACTCCGTATTGTTCCTCCGTCCATGCACAAACTGCATCAGAAAAAAGTGGTGGAGATCAGTTACTGATTACTGCCTGGTCAAAAATGAAAGTTGAGCAGCACATTCCACTGCCCCATCTCCGTTTTATTGATCACATAGCGGTCGTTGCCAAAATTGCTGCCGCTTCTTCCTTTATATACATAAAGAAGTTGCGCCTCCAGTCCGCGGAGAAAACCGGCAAAGCGGTAGCGTATATCCGTATTGAATTGAGTATAGGAAGGCATCCCGTATTTGTTGAGCCGGTAATTGGTAACGGCCGGAAGATCGTAATAACCAAAAGCAGCAGACAATTTTACCCTTGCCTTCAGCCAATCATAGCCCAGTTTCGCCACGTATGCATGTACATCGCCCAGCCCTTCGTTTCTTTCCCTTGGTAAAAAAGTAAAGAAAGGTTCACGGCCCCATTCCCGCGGCATGAGGTAACGGCCATCAGCCGTGATGCGGGTATAATTAATTGATGAATGCCAATGATTACTTTCCCAGCCAAGCATAGCACTGATAGTGTTCGACTGGCTCCCTCTCCCAAAATATGTTTTTGCAGGATCAGCATTGCCTCCGTTGTTTACAGCAGTCTGATGAATGAACTGAAGACCGGCTACGAGGCGGCTGCTGTCGGCCAGCGGGTAACGGTAATCTGCCTGCAGCAAAAGGCTGTTAAATATATTCTCAGCAAAAAGATCATGCACTTTAAGCAAAAGATGATCGCTGGTCTTCCACGTAAGACCGGCAATGAATACACCTTTACTTTCAAGGTTACCCGCATAAGTGGATTTGGCACCACTGCTGTTTACACCCTGCGGGTAAACACCGATCGATTCATCAGCCTTATACCACTTCACCGTACTGCGGGGTGATAATTCGTACAGGTATCCAGCTTCTATTCTTAGTTTCTTTGTTGCATTAATATCAGCATAGAGGCCCCCCGCCTCTGTTGGCCGCATGCGCCCATCCTGCAGGTTGATAAAAGGAGTGTTGATCAGTTGTTTGCCAAATACAACAGATGAATTCTTCCAGGCATATTTCAGGTAAAGTTCCTCGAGACGGTCAATATCTTTTTTATTAGAAGGATCCTCAATATCAAACAAACCGATCTCGTAGCGGTTAGCAGCACCGGTTTTGGCATCGGGTTTTGCAAGATCAGAAGAGCCGATATTGAAAACAAAAAAGCCGCTTACACCAAGGTGAAATCCTTTAAAAGAAGCGGTTTCAAATTTAATACCTCCGCCAATAGCATTAGCATGATAATCAGTAAGCCCTTCCCGGTTGCCGGTACGCATAAAGAAGTAACGGAAATGGCCATGCATTTGTCCGCGGCGAAAAGCATCCAGCAGTGAGTTGGTATCCCCGGACGACTGTTGCTTTAGTTTCCACAGTAATGGCTTTTCAGTAAGTTCCTGGTGCTGTGCCTGCAACTGCAGCACAACAACAGACAACAGCAGCAGGAAAGATATTCGTTTCATCATCTTTTCGGAAAAAGTCTTAAACAACCGTTGCTGTTTTTCAGGAAAGCTTTCCACTCAGACTATCCCATGCACCACCATTGTAACATTCGATACCTGCACCCTTTAAAATACTAACCGCCATACCACTCCTCGCACCGGAGCGGCAGCAGGTGATAATAGGTTTTTGTTTCTTCTTCAGTTCTGCAGTTTTTGTGCGCAACAGATCCAGCGGAATATTCACAGCGCCACGGATGTGGCCACCGGAGAATTCACCGGGAGTTCTTACGTCCACAATAACAGCACCCTGCGCTTGCAGCGCTTTGAAGTCAACAGCAGTATGATTGCCAAACAATTTTTTAAATAAACCTGTCATTGTATTTCATTTTTAAAAAGTCAATGTGTTGTGCTATTGAATCTCATCATGATCACCCAGTGGTCTGCTAATTCTATGTAGCTTTCTATGATCCTGATGCTCCTATATGGCAAATATGAACCACTTATAACGATAGGCACAGAGGCAATACATAGTATTTCTATGGCCAGGTATGTATTATCAAAGTAATGTGCTCGGACACACATAATCACTCACCCTGAATCGGCCACTTTCCTTAATAGCCTTGAAACCGCCTTTCACATCCACCAGGTTTGTATAGCCTCTCGCACGAAGAATAGAAGCAAAGATCATCGAGCGGTATCCGCCTGCACAATGCACATAATATGTTTTGTTTTTATCAATAGCCACCATTGCATCGTTGATAAAATCGAGTGGTGCATTCTCCGCATTCACAATATGCTCACTCAGGTACTCACTTTTCTTACGAACATCGAGTATAAGGGCAGCAGGGTCTTTCTCACTGATGGAAGCCAGTTCATCCACACTGATGCTGGTAATAGTATCCAGTTCCTTACCGGCCTTTTTCCACGCATCTATACCACCGTCAAGAAAACCGATCACATAATCGTAACCCACACGGCTGAGCCTTGTCACCACTTCTTCTTCAGTGCCGGGTTCGCAAACCAGGAGTATTTCCTGTTTTATATCCGGGA
The DNA here is from genome assembly GCA_016787125.1 of Chitinophagaceae bacterium. GTDB lineage: Bacteria > Bacteroidota > Bacteroidia > Chitinophagales > Chitinophagaceae > JJ008. Next base: position 7,025 of record JAEUVM010000152.1, read on the forward strand.
TCATCGCACCCACCCAGGGAGCAAAAGAACCCTGTAAACCAATATTGATAGAATTCGGAACAAATCCTGCAGCAAAGGCCTGGGCCTCCCTTACATCAAGCATCAGCGCACCGGTTTCGTTGGCAGCCGTTTCAAAAGCAGCAGGACTCATGGCATGCAGCCCTCTTTCCAGCACTTTGTCAATACTTTCATATCCTTCAATATTCAGCATTACATTCAGCGGGAAGTAGGCCGGAGGTGCCACAAGGCCCGTGGTCACTTCTTTGATAAATTCTTCTTTGGTCATATTGGCACGAAGGGCATAATTGGTCTTCTTCTGGTTGCCCAGTGTATCAGTGGTTTCCTTGCTCATATTCTTACCACAGGCGCTGCCGGCACCATGCGCAGGATAAACAATGATATCATCGGCCAGCGGCATGATCTTATTACGCAGCGAATCGAAAAGATGACCGGCCAGCATATCCTGTGTCAGTTCAGCTTTTACTTTCTGCGCCAGGTCCGGACGGCCCACATCGCCGATAAAAAGTGTATCACCACTGAAGAGGCCCACGTCTTTCCCGTTTTCATCCCGCAGCAGGTAGCAGGTGCTCTCCATGGTATGACCAGGAGTGTGCAGCACTTTAATGGTGGCTTTGCCGAGTTTCAATTCCTCACCATCTTTAGCAGAATAAAAATCAAATGCAGGTTGCGCATTAGGACCGTAAACAATAGCGGCGCCTGTTTTTTGGGCAAGGTCAAGATGCCCGGAAACAAAGTCGGCATGAAAATGCGTTTCCAGCACATACTTTATTGTAGCATTGTTGCGCTCCGCCTTGTCAATATAAGGCTGCACTTCACGAAGCGGATCAATCACAACAGCTTCACCATCGCTTTCTATATAATAGGCGCCCTGTGCCAGGCAGCCGGTGTAGATCTGTTCTATTTTCATACTATCTGTGTTTTATTTGTTGTTGGAGAATTGTTTCAGCAAAATTGTGATGCACTGAAAGAACCATCAATGACATTTGTCACTTAACAACCCCTTGCAGCCACCTCTTGTCAATGTGCTGTACCAGCCGGGAATACGAGTTCTTTTATGATAATATATATACCCATTAACAGTACAAACCATCCAAAACCCTTCTTAAGTTTATCAGCAGAAACCTTTTTACTCAGCAGGTTGCCGATGAAAATGCCCACGATAGCCAGACCGGTAACGGAAAGCAGCAGCGGCCAGTCCATCGTTTGTTTACCCAGGTCGCCGGTAAAACCGATCAGCGATTTGGCCGCAATGATAAGTAAGGAAGTGCCCACAGCCTGCTTCATAGGCAGCTTGCTAAATAAAACCAATGCCGGAATAATAAGAAACCCGCCACCGGCACCCACCAGCCCGGTGAGCACTCCTACCACGGCCCCTTCCATCAGTATCAGCGGGTAGTTGAATTGCTGCGGACCGGTGGCCGTTGCATCATTCTTTCTTTTATCCCTTATCATAGAAACAGATGCAAATACCATCAGCACGGCAAAGAGCATCATCATCAGTAATGGTTTGGTCACCACAAAGCCGTCAACAGTAAACACTTCTTTCGGAATGGCAGGCACAATAAAAGCACGGGTGGCAAACACCGCAGCGATAGAAGGAATACCGAATATGATGGCCGTCTTCAGGTTCACCTCCCCGCTTTTGTATTTGGGAAAAGTGCCTACCAGGCTGGTGGCACCCACAATAAATAGGGAATAAGCCGTGGCAAGAACCGGGTTAACGCCAAACAGGTAAACCAATACCGGCACCGTGAGAATGGAGCCACCGCCACCGATCAGCCCGAGCGAAACACCAATAACGAGGGAAGCGATATAACCAAGAACGACCAATACCATATCCATTATTTAAATGCAAATTTGGTATTTCCATTCAAGCCCTTGTGTGATGACAATCACGCAAGGGCTGCCGGTCTGCCGGTCTGACGGTCTCCGTCTGACCGGCAGACCGGCAAGCCTATCCCCCCGAAATCTCCATCCATTCATCATATGAAATCACACCCAGTTCAGGCCTCCCCTCTCCTTCTAATACGGAAATAAATTCCAGCACATGCCCGTCCGGGTCGTCAAAGTAAATAGCAAGCGCAGGCATCCACGCAAACACCATTGGTTTGTCAGATCCGTCTTTTAAGAAATTATACGGCTTAAGATGATGCTGATTCAAAAACTCAGTCGCATGGTTCAAAATAAATTCCATCTCGCACCGGAAGGCAAAATGCCGCCTGTCAATTTCAGATGCAGGTTTTTCCCAAAGTCCCAGCATAGCTTCTTTAGGCTTCCCGATCCAGAAAAAAGCGATCCGCCTGCCAGGTTCAAAATGGCATTGCCGAAGACCAAGAATATTTTTATAAAAATCAATTGATGTCTCTAAATTTTCAACGAATAAATGTGTTTCGTAAAGTCCTGTGATCATAAATGCTTATTGCGAAATTCAGGTAGCATCACACCATTTGTGGCAGAAGCGTTTTTGATAGATCGTCACGGCAAACCGGTATGAAGCCTGGTGTACATTAACCAGCCGCTAAAAACATATATCCGGCTGGTCAGGAAAATGAGCCCCACCTTTCCGTCTCAGCCGGGCAAAACAGAAAATCCCTCTTAGTAAAAAAAGCCACCAAAGACTATCGGCCGCCTTTTGATTTTTGTAAAAGGTCATCAATGCTGTCAGAAGTGGTGATAAGGCGGAAAGTGCCCACACTCAGATCCTTGTACAAAGTCAGGCTGGTGGTCTTGACACCCGCTTTACTGAAAATAGTTTCAAAAACATAAACCTCATTAGGGTCCGATTTATCAATACCGATGTACCTGAAAGACTTTAGCGTTCCAAGTTCTGCAAGGAGTTCACGGTTACTTTCGTTAGTCCATAAAGGCCGGCTTGATTTTATATCATCCGGAACATGACCAAACAGAGCATTAATACTGTCACCCTGCCCTGCATTGTAGAATTTCTGAATGTTGGACAAAGCCTTTTCATAATCATTTGTGGATTGTCCGGCAGCAGCAACGGGCAGCAGGAAGATCAGGATTGAAAGAATTTTCATACTGGTTGTTTTTTGTGGCTGTTTAAATATACCAATAAAAACTCATTTCCCGCGGGTTTCCGATGTTTTCCAAAAGTATTCAACAGCTAAAAGGTGCTTGGTACGGTATGTACATAAAGTTTAGTCCCAACAGCAGTTATAAAAGTTGGGCACGGAGCCGCCCGTATCGATATTCTGAGAACTAATTCACTATCTTCTGCTGAAGCAAGAAAATGATGGCATACTTAGATCACCTCAGGTTATGGCAAACAAAATAACAATTGTCACAATAAAAGTAAAGCCTATTGAAGCCCTCATCCTGATTCTATCAATGGAATAAACTTCTCTGATACTAGGCTTGCACAGAACATAAATAGTTCCTGCTAAGAATAATAATTGAATAATATGAATTGTGGGAGATGGGCGTGAAAATAAATTATCAAATCCGGCAAAACCAGGCGACTTCCAGGTTACAGACTCATACAACAACCACATAGCCTCAACAGCAGACGATTGGTACTCATCCGGGTTGTCAAGAATACTCAATAGCTCTGTATTGCTGATTGTCTTATAGTATTCGCTGAAGTTATTTGATGCCGCCATATCCCTATTGTCAACGGACAAAACTTGTTGCAGTGCTGTAAATTATAAATCTCCGGCCTTGAACTGCAGACAGGTTAAAAATAAGACGCTTAAGTTACTGATAAAAAGCAGAACGCTGAATATCGGATTCCGACTACAGTCAATTGTAACATGCAGCTGATATTTCAACGTCCGGCCCTGCTTGCAGGAATACGACTATTTAAAGAACATGTATTTTCACGACAACCGCTTATATTTTGACTGCCCTGTTGCCGCTTTCCTGTCTGACCTCTAAGGCTTTTTTAGTAACTTTTAAATCCTTAAAATATCCGATTGTACCAATATCTACATACAAGCCAATACTTCCTTTTTTATTACTGCCAAGCATCTTGTCTACTATGAAGGAAGAATACTTCATGTTGTTAATAAACATTTCAGCCGTCTCACCATTTACTTCAATTCTCATTGTAATCCACTCGTTAAGTGCTACAGGTGCAGATCCTTCATATTTAAATGGAGCTATCTTCCTTAATGTGTCAAATTTATAATGCGGGTACGAAATGTATTGAACTGCATGATTTCTGAATAACTGATTACTTATTCTGCCAACTTTGGGTCTTACATAAATACCTTCAAACGCTGAATCGCTTTCTTGTATTTTAAAATATACCCCGATAAATCCGGCAACGCCTGAATAGGGTGCAGGATTTTGAAGCTGGCTATACATCTTGACTTCAATTGTACCGTTTTCAAAGTCGTCCAGGCCAATAAGACCTGCATAATGTGGTTCGTCAACCGTCGCTTCAAGATTAGTGCTGTCAAACGGAAGTGCTGTTAAATCTCTTTCGATCTTCAATACCTCTTTGCCTTGAAATTTGATAATTTCTCCGGTTACGTTATGCAGCTCAAAGACTTGCTTTCCAAGTGATACTTTCTTAAAAGCTTGTATTTTTTGAGCTCTTACGCCAACTGCTATTCCCAAAATCAAAATGAGTGAAGTAACTGATTTCATGCTTTTCATTTATTTAAGTTTTGACAAAGCAAAGATCCAATGGCAAAAAAAGCCATCCAATGAACTCAATCAAGAAATAGTATTGATATAGATTAAGGTTTTTTAGCCTGTTTATTTCGTAACCTGCTTAAAAACTCGGGTGTTACACCTAAAAAAGCAGCTATTTGCGCCTGGGAAATTCTATTGTCCAGATGTGAATATGTTTGCAAAAACGAATGGTATCTTTCTTCAGCTGTGGAACTTATATTTAGTAACAATCTTTTTTGAAGGGAAACAAAACTGTTTTCAACCAATACACGGAAAATTCTGTCAAATTTTGGACATTGCAGGTACAGATAGATCAGGTTGTCGTAGCTTATTTGTAAAACCATTGTGTCTTCTAAAGCGTCTATGTTTAATTCAGAAGCGCTTCGTTGATGGAAGCTGCCAATATCCATTAACCACCAATTTTCAGCAGTAAATTGTATAATATGAATAGTTCCTTTGTTGTCAATTTTATACAGTCTTAAACAGCCACTAACCACAAAATTAAATTGGTTGCATACATCGCCCTCCTGTAAAACATATTGCCGTTTCCTGTAAAGTCGTGGTTTGAATAAGTTAGTAACCAACAGTTCTTCCTGATCAGTTAATGGAATTAATTTATTGAAGTAATCAAGCAGTGGGGAAAGATTTGTCATTAAACGCTCTGCCATAATAAATGTATGTTCTTTCAGGTTTACCGTTGTCGTCGGAATGCACGGAGGTCTCCTGCATAGCCAACGTTTAATAAATTTATGATAATAAATGTACACACCCCGCTGCCATATTTCGTGTATAAGACTGAATACTCTCCTCTACCTGAAACAATAACTCCCCAAAGCCTCCCGTATCAGGCGCCTGGAGTTACGTGCCGGTTATCCGGCATCTGGCATCAGTCATTTACGCCTTCGTACATCGTAAATCGTACATATCCCTGTTACAGGCGTAAACAGGTATTTAGTAAATACAATAATTAAGAGAAAATAGATAAAAATGTATCCCAGCCTTGGTTTCCTTTAGTTCACTATATGTTGTCAGAGTCTAAGCCCCCTCTCTTCTGGAGAGGGCTTGCCTGCCGTTGAGGCAGGGGTTTGTGCTCGCCCACCCTAGCATTGCGAAAGCCAGGGTGAGGCCCCTACGCAAATCTTTACAGTCCGCCCAGTCAATCTCTCGGAGTCTAAGCCCCCTCTCCCTCAGGAGAGGGGGTTTGGGCTTGCCAGCCGAAGCATTGCGTAGGCTGGGGTGAGGTCTGATTGGCACACAAAGCTTGGTCTCATGCCCGCAAAACATGGGCGAGCGACCGCAAAGTTTGGTCTCCTGCCCGCAAATCGTGGGCGAGCGACCGCAAAAGTTGGTCTCCTTCCCGCAAATCGTGGGGGAGCGACCGCAAAGTTTGGTCTCCTGCCCGCAAATCGTGGGGGAGCGACCGCAAAACTTGGGCGCCTGCCCGCAAAACGTGGGGGAGCGACCGCAAAGTTTGGTCTCCTGCCCGCAAAACGTGAGGGAGCGACCGCAGAAGTTGGTCTCCTGCCCGCAAATTGTGGGGGAGCGACCGCAGAAGTTGATCTCCTGCCCGCAAATCGTGGGGGAGCGACCGCAAAAGTTGGTCTCCTGCTCGCAAATCGTGGGCGAGCGACCGCAAAGTTTGGTCTCCTGCCCGCAAAACGTGGGGGAGCGACCGCAAAGTTTGGGCGCCTGCTCGCAAATCGTGGGCGAGCGACCGCAAAGTTTGGTCTCCTGCTCGCAAAACGTGGGGGAGTGACCGCAAAGTTTGGACGCCTGCCCGCAAATCGTGAGGGAGCGACTGCAGAAGTTGGTCTCCTGCCCGCAAATCGTGTGGGAGTGACCGCATAGTTTGGTCTCCCGCCCGCAAAACGTGGGGGAGCGACCGCAAAGTTTGGGCGCCTGCTCGCAAAATGTGGGGGAGCGACCGCGAAACACACAGATCTGCCTGATAAATAGGCAGATACAATAAAAATGCCCGGCCGGCGTACCGGCACGGGCAATTGTCAACAGAAGGCCTCACCCCTCACGATGGTAAGGCTGTTTTTCCCGCCTGCTTTAAAAGGAAGGCCACCCATCGGCAGCCTTCCTGCTATCTCATCACTTACTTCTTCACCTGCGCTGCACTCTTTTTGGCTGGCTTACTGCTCTTTTTCGTCCGTGGCTTTTTCTTCAGGTTCTTCAGTTGCAGCTTCGTCAGTTGCTTATACTCCGGGCTCTTGCTCTTATACTTCCCCAACACATACTTTTTCACCGCGTCAAACACTTCCTTAAGCCCGGTAGCCTCTTTGTAAAACGTTTCATCCCGCTCATTTCGCCTCGCCGTCACCTCAGCATATTCCGTCGCCACCTTCGCATTCAATCCCGTAAGTTCATCCACAAATTTGGTCAGCCCTGCCACATTCAGTTCCGCCTCATTCGGCTGGTATCCTGGATGCATCGCCACCAGGTCCCGCAGCAAGCCCAGTGTCTCCGCCAGCTTCACATAGCTCTGCTGACTTACACTGATATTGGCCGGAATCATATCCTCCTCAGTCATTCCCTCCGCCGGTTCTGCCACCACGTCGATCTTCTCCGCCCTTTGACCACGCAGTTTTCTGTTCAATCCCTTCGCATCCTTCATCATCTCTTTGTTCGCATCACTCGATTCCAGCATCGCCACCACACTCGTGCCCAGTTGCTGCACATTCTCATACGTCAGCATCCGCGTACGGATCGTTTCATTCAGCATTGCAGCAGTGGTGTTCACCTGCTGCAGTACCAGGTTCGCCGCCTCATACTTTTTAACCAGTTCATCCACTTTAAGTGCGGGCGTAGAAGGATTGTACTCCTTATACGTCTTTACAAAAGCGATCATTTCATTAAATACGCTCAGGTTTTTTACGTGTCCTGTTTCACTTGTGCTTTTTGCCATTTTTAAAAGATTTAGTTTTTATGTCGATATCGACAAGGCAAAAATTCAGCTTCCCGACAAGAATCTTTGTAGAGAAATCTCTACAAGCTTGTAGAGAAATCTCTACAAGGCTGTAGAGAAATCTCTACAACGTTGTAGAGAAATCTCTACAAGGCACAAAATAAGTTTTGTGTTTTTTTTTGTAAAAGGTTGATAAAGAAGGGGGGTCAAAAAACATAGTACCATTTTTTTTAATACTGCGTTTTTATGCGGTTTTTTTTGGAGAAAGTTGGCCCGATTTTGGATTGCTGGCGCCCTTTTCAAAAAAAAGGAATGAGAGAGGCCCAAAACCCCGTTCTCATTCCTTGTGGAGGCGACCGGATTCGAACCGGTGTCCAAACATATTCTCCGAAAGCTTTCTACATGTTTATTTCATTATTGATTGTCGGTGTTGAACAGGAAATGAACAAACCAATTCAACACTTA
>JAEUVM010000165.1 GCA_016787125.1 Chitinophagaceae bacterium
CTCAGCTATGCCGCAGGGATGAATGGCCTCGCAGGCCCACTCCACGGCCTCGCCAACCAGGAAGTGATCAAGTGGATATTTGATATGCAGGAAGAACTGCAGTCAGACCTGCCCACCAAAGAACAGATAGCCGACTACGTAAAGAAAACACTCAGCGAAGGAAAAGTGGTGCCCGGTTATGGTCATGCAGTGCTGCGCAAAACAGACCCCCGCTTCGAAGCACAGATGGAGTTTGGCAAAAAACATATGCCGGATGATAAACTGGTGCAAACGGTGTGGAATATTTATGAAACAGTGCCACCGATCCTGCAATCACTTGGTAAGATCAAAAACCCCTGGCCCAATGTGGATGCCCATAGCGGCGCCCTGCTGGTACATTACGGCATGAAGGAATATGAATTCTACACAGTACTCTTCGCTGTAAGCCGTGCACTCGGAGTACTCGCCAGCCTCTGCTGGTCGCGGGCCCTCGGCTTCCCCATCGAAAGACCCAAATCCGTCACCACCGACCTCGTCAAACTCTGGCTCGATGGAAAGGACAACATCTGGGGAGAATGAGTTTTAAGTCTATAGTCTTTAGTCTATAGTCTATAGTTTATAGTTTGTAGTTGGTAGTCGATAGTCGGAAGTCAACTACCAACTACAAACTATAAACTACAAACTATTCCCTCCCCATCTCCACCTCCAGCCTCGTATTCTGTCCCTTCACCACAGTCACTTCACTCTTCACAAAGGTTTTGAAACCGGGCTTACTGAATTCAATGACATAATCGCCGGGCTTAGGAATAATTAATTTATACTCACCGCCTTTTTTAGAACTGGTGGCAAAACCATTTTTAGCAGCGCTGATCACCACACCGTTCAGCGGCTCACCGGAATCTTTGTCAATGATAATGCCGGTGAGGCGGCTGTTGCTCACCGCCGGGTTTACCAGCAACCGAAGCGATTGATACATGTTGAAGAAATGCTTGTGGGTATCCTGTAGGGAAAGCATGATGGAGTCAGCCCTCTCTTCCAGCAGTAATGAACATTGCTTAAATAAATTTTTAAGGGTAATGCCATACGAAGAGCGGGCCTTGCCGGCCACCCTGGGCGATTGCACTTGCTGAACATAAGACGCAATCTGCGCTTTGAAAGCATCCAGCGATTCATTGGTAATACCGTACGGGGCCAGCTCATTCACGATAGCGTTTGCCTTTTCATGAATAAGTGAACATACCGAACCCAGTTCATCATCCGCAAATTTTTTCAGTTTTGATTTGGTAAAATTCATAGCGCTTTTCAGCGGCAGGTTTCCCGAGGTGGACGCATAGGCAAACAGCAGCCGCGAGATTATCAGCGCATTCTTGATAAGGTCCTTTCTTTTCACCGTCTTTTCTCCTGCAAAACCAGAAATATCCTCCGCTTCCAGGCTTATCGTTTGCCGTATAAGCCCCACTTTATCCGAAAGCTCTTCAGCAACGGCCTCTAAGGCAGGTAATTTGGAAACAATAGAAATGTTTTCTTCAAAAAGACTTTTAAGACCATGAAAGCTTCCCAGCTTTGATTCCTGACGTGTTGTCATAGGGTTTGTGTTTAACAGTTAAAAAAAGAAGTGTATTAATAACGTTGATAAAAAATACAGCAGGTCAATCAATCACCGGAAAGATGGTTACGGCCACTGCCGTATTCGTTCAATCAACATCACCATCATCTCCTTTCTTACATCAACAACCCACAGCACGGTATCACATAAACAGCGTGAATGGAGATGCAAAGTAGAACCTGTTGTTGGATAAAATTTGGCAATTTAGAATTCGGGCATATTTCATTAGAATTCGTATTCATTTCATTAGAATTCGGGAATCGCACCCCCTCCGTTTTCATGCCTCGCAAAAATTTCCGTCACGAAAACTATCCCGCAGCAGTGCATTATTTACCTGCTTCTGCAAGCCTTTATACCGGTATACACGATGAAGTTTCCGTTACTGCTCATCCTTATTCCGGTAAGAGAGCAGCGTATTTTTTTTCCGCCTTCGGCAAATCCATTACAGTGGATGAGTATTTTATTTATGCATCAACCCATACCGGGAGATGAGTTGTTTATCCTGGAAGAACGCAGGCTCATTCCATCATCAGCGAAGCTCATTCCGGCATCAGTGAAGCTTATTCCGGCATCAGTGAGGCTCATTCCGGCACAAGAGATGCTTATCCCGGTACCGCAGTTGTTAAAACCGGGCCTGTCGCTGGCCGTTACACCCTGGTAAAAGACCGTTCCGGTTGTGTACAAGGTTATTCCGGTTCGGTACAAGGTCGTTCTGCCGTGGTAAGCGGTCGTTCCGGCCTTGCAGAAGTCAATTCTGGCGGCGCAGAAAGCCGTTCCGGTCGTGTAAGAAGCCGTTCCGGCCCTGTCGAAAACCGTTCCGGCGTTGCACGCAGTCGTTCCGGTGATGTAAGTGGAAAAACGGGTTTTGCAATTCACTGAAAAGGAGCAGCTTGCAGGCCAAATGTTAAAAATGGGAGGGTTCTGTAAAAGAAAACTCCCCGCATAGCAGGGAGCTCTCAGGAAGTGCTCAAGTGGTTACGAAACAAAGAAGTTGTTGTAACGCAACAAACCTACAGCTTTTTTAAATGCGGGAAAAGAATACAGTAATATGGAAATGTGAGAATTTGAAAATTTGAAAATGCGGGAATTTGAAAATTTGAAAATTTGTAAATATGAAAATGTGTAAATGTGCAAATGTGAAAATACACACCTCATACAAACTGAAAAGTATCTACCGCCCCAGGAAACTATTATCTATTCCCTATTCTCTATTCCCAATTCACAACTCCGTCACCGGCTCATACTTCGGTACCAATCTTTTCATCACGATCCATCCCACCAGGTAGGCCACCGCACAGATAGCGAAGATGATAAAGTAGCCGGCCTTGATACCTTCAAAGCCCATGAATTTCATTTTCGATTCAGTGGCATAATCAAACAACCAGCCCGAACCTTTATTGATCAGGTACGAACCGATACCACCTGCCATACCACCAATACCCGT
>JAEUVM010000181.1 GCA_016787125.1 Chitinophagaceae bacterium
TACGGCATCGCCTGGGCACATGCCGAAGATGATTTTGAAACATTGCAACTCGTGGTGCTGAGTGGTAAAGGCAAACTGGGTACCGGCCTCGGTAAAAAAGGCGCACAGGGTGATTATGTGATACAACTGCTGCGCATCCGGCAAACAGTGGAGGAACAATGGCATACACTGAGCCCGGATTTTTTAGCATTGATAAAAGGCTATGTGGCCGGTTTAAACGCCTATGCCGCCGCCCACCCCGGCGAAGTGAAATACAAACAGGCTTTTCCCTTTGATGAAAAAGAATACATGACGGCGGTGGTATTTTCCATCAGCCTTTTTTGCGGGGTAGACCAGGTGCTGCCGCAAATACTCGGTGGTAATGTAGCCACACTGCCCGGCTTTCATCCCAATGGTTCCAATGCTTTTGCAATGAACTCGGCAAAGACCAGCACCGGCGAAAGTTTTCTGGCCATCAATGCCCACCAGCCCAATACCGGCCCCGTGGCTTTTTATGAAGCACACCTGCAAAGCGAACAGGGATGGAATATGCTCGGCGGATTATTTCCCGGCGGCTGCCTCATCTTTCACGGCACCAATGAAAACCTGGGCTGGGCGCATACCGTGAATTACCAGGATAAGATAGATGTGTACCAATTAGAAATTAATCCGGCGAATAAAGACCAATACAAATTCGATGGTCAATGGCTGACACTGGAAGAGAACAAAGCCAAACTGAAAGTAAAAGGCGTACCGGTTACGATCGGTAAGAAGATATGGTGGAGTAAATATGGTCCCACACTGAAGACAGACAAAGGCGTGTTTGCCATTCGTGTACCAGCGTTGATGGACATCAAAGCATTGGAGCAATGGTACCGTATGAATAAGGCAAAGAACTTTGCTGAATTCTACAAGGCACTCAGCATGACAAGCCTGCCTATGTTCAATATCATGTATGCCGACCGCCACGATACCATCTTTTATGTAAGTAATGGTAAAATGCCACGCCGCAATGCCGACACGGCTTATCATTGGAAAAGCACATTGCCTGGTAATACTTCCGCTACATTGTGGACGGAGTTCAAACCCATCACCGAATTGCCGCAATACATCAATCCGCCATCCGGTTATTTATTCAACACCAATCATTCCCCCTTCCTGGCTACTGATCCGAAATATAATCTTGACAGAAATAAGTTTGACAAAAACGATGGCTACGAAACTTATCACAACAACCGCAGTCAGCGGGTAACAGAACTGATCGGCACTGATAAAGTGGATTACCCGACCTTCAAACGGATCAAGTTTGACCAGCAACTGCCAAAGGAACTGAAATACATTTATAACATAGACAGTATGCTGAACCTCGATGCCACGGCTTATCCTGCATTGAAAGAAGTGATCACCACTTTTCAGCAATGGGACAGAAAGGCCACAACCGACAGTAAAGGCGCTGCGGTATTCCTGCTTACCTATTATTATTTATCAGACAGGCTGAAAGGACAGGCACCAAGAAAAATAACAAAGGAAGAAGCCCTGGCTACTTACCAGCATGTGTATGATCATATGATGAAATACTTTGGCAAAACAGACCTCACCCTCGGCGATATACAAAAGCTGGTACGTGGCGATGATGCCCGTCCTATGTGGGGCTTCCCCGATGTGCTGACGGCTGCTTTTTCAGACACCTATAAAGAAGGTATGCGGAAGGTAACCGGTGGTGATGCTTATATCTGTTTTGTACGCTACCCGAAAGATGGCGGCTTGCCAAAGATAGAATCTGTCAACACCTTTGGCGCTTCCATGTTGCCCGGCTCACCACATTATAAAGACCAGATGGCCATGTACCTGGCACAGCAAACCAAACCGATGACGCTGGACAAACAGGAGGTTTTGCGCAAGGCGGAGAAGGTGTACCATCCGGGTTTACCAATTGTAGAATAAACTATTGCTCCGTGCTGGCGGGTATTGGCAGCAATGCCCGTTGTATTATTTTTAAACCAGAAAAAACTTCATATGAAACACTCCCTTTCCTTACTGGCCTTTGTATTTCTAACCATTTCACTGCTGGCGCAAAACAACAGCAATCTTACCATCAGCACCACCGGCACCAGCAACCTGCGTATCAAGCTGTCGGGAAAAAAGTATACCCTGCAAGACAGGAATGTAACCTTTCAATCGCTGACGCCGGGCACCTACACCCTTAGTATTTACCAGTTGCAATCCCGTGGTGTGGGACAGGGCTCCGACTACATGACCATCTATGATAAAACTATTACCCTCGTAGCCGGCCGCCACCTGGAAGTATGTGTGCTTCGCTTTGGTAAAGTGGCAACAGATGAACGTCCTATTGAAAAGGACGACTGGAATGAAAACTACCGCAATCCTGATCCCGACAGGGAATGGGGCCGTGGTAATGGCAACAACCGCTATGATAATAACCGCCCGGTGAATGAAACGGATTTTGCCCGGATCAAATCAGCTATAGCCGCTGAATACTACGATGATGACAAACTCACCATGGCCAAAGTGGTGCTGAAGGAAAACTGGTTTACTGCCGACCAGATCAAGCAACTGACCAATGTTTTCTTTTATGATGATAAGAAACTGGCATTCGCCAAATATGCATACGACTTTTGTACCGACAAGGGAAATTATTACACCGTGGCGCAGGCTTTATATTATGACAATAATAAAAAGGAGCTGCTGAATTATATAGCAGGGAGGTAAAGAAAAGCTGTTCTTTATACAGCTGAACAGTATTACTTGCTATTTTTAAGTGTTTACATCCAGCAATGGCAGAAAGTAAACACTTATTATAAACACACTTATACTTCATTCAGTTTACAGGCGGATATTTCATCCGCCTTTTTCATTTATACTGTCAACTGGTTTGCCTTAAAGTGTATACCTTTAAAACAACCAAAACCTTGTTGTATGAAAAAGGGCCACCTTCTCTTTCTCATCTTCCATGTGCTGCTGTTTTTAACCACAACGATCTCCGCCCAGCAGTTTAATGACAATTCATTTCGCTCTGCCGACCGGATTGTAAGCGAACCCCGCAACTTGGTACAGGAGCCGGCACCTGCTTCACTAAATTCAATTCCTGCTAAGCCACCGGCTACTTCTGCAGTGGTGTTTGCGCACATGGTCAATACCACCAATGCGGTGGCATGGGCAATGGGCAAGGGCGTTAATGGTGTGGAGATGGATCTCCGTTTCGATGCTGGCGGAAACCCCACAGAGTTTCGTCACGGCGGGGTATGCGATTGCTCCTGTGTGGTTGTCTGGGGTTCGGATATGGTATGCAGCGCTTTGAATGCAAGCTGCAATCAATGTCCCTGTAATGCAAAAGAAAATGCGGCGGTACTGGTCAGCTTCCTCGCTTCTTTTCCCGGTAAGCTTGCAGTAGTGTATATAGACAGCAAGGTGGATGGAGGACAGGGCAACCTGACCAATGCAGGAACCAATGTAATCAAACTGATTGATGTCAATCTCTTTGCAAAAGGCTATACCGGGCAGGTGGTGATCGGCACTCCTGAAGCCGCCCAGATCGAGTACACCAAAGCGGCAGTGGCTGCGGCCAATGCTTCTCCCAACAAAGCAAAATACTTCTTCACGATTGATGGCGAAGGAAAGAAATTCATGACAGCCATGCAGCCGCTCATCCCGCTTACGATGAACCGTGTTTATTCCACCGGTATATCTGCCTGCGCACCCGGCACCTATTATGATGCCATCACCATGTCGGCGTATAACCAGGCAATAAGCGTACTGGGCTCCACTGGTATCTGGACGCTTGACAAACTCTCTTCTATGAAAGAGTATATACAATATGGTGCCAATGCGATCATGACCAATTACCCCAGTGATGGCATCAGGGCTTTTGCAGAAGCGGGCATACCATTGGCTAAGCCCGGCCTTGCGTTGCAAACTGCCACCTCCAATGCCCTGACAGATAAAATTGGCGCTGGCTATCTCTGCAACAGCAACAGTAATTGTGCAAACGGCGCCTGTGGAAGACTGACCGCTGCCGACGGGGCCCGGCTGGTGTGTTGCCCCAGCGGAGGCTATACCACCTATGGCGGTTATGATTATTGCACCGGTATGCCCGATGGAAGTGTGTGCTGGTCTGATGCCATGTGTGCCGCTAAATATTGCAGGGGCAATAATGGCGGATTAAACAAAGGCATCTGTGGCAAACTGCCGGTAAATGCACGGTGCAGTAAAAATGCCGAATGTGCAAATGGTGCCTGTGGAAGGCCGACCGCTGCTGATGGGGCACAGCTCGTATGTTGCCCCAGCGGAAACTATACCACGTATGCGGGCTATGATTATTGCACCGGTATGCCGAATGGAAGTGTGTGCTGGTCTGATGCAATGTGTGCAAGCGGCAATTGTAAAGGCAATATGAGCGGGTTGAGAAAAGGAGTATGCCGGTAATTTAATTTTCAGACCATACAATCTCCCACATAACATGAATAGTTCCTTTGTTCGCAGCCTGCTGCGCTATAGTATCTGGCTGTTTACTCTTGTTATTACTGCAAACGACAGCAATGCTCAGACCGTTACCTCATTAAGCCCCCGCTACAGGCTGAGCCTTACACAACAGGAGTTTTTTATCCTTAACCAGGTACTGGAAAACAGGGTTGCCAAAGAAGACAACGATATTGACCTGTATTGGAAAGTGACAAAGGAAGATGGAAAAACAACCTGGATAGTAGGCGTGAATGATGCAAAGACATTGGAAGATATCCGTAAATGGAATACAGGTTCACCAATTATGAATGCCGGCTATACAGGTGCAGACAGTGCCAGCTATGCAACCGTCAGTTCTTCACTATCTGAGAAGATCGGCATTGCTCTGCAAAACCCCTATTGGAAACAGGTCCGCTTGACAGGGAGCATTATTCAGAAAGGCAGCCGCTGGTATCTCCGCGGCGGGGAAGGAATGTTTGCACTCAAAAATGGTTATCCGCCCGAACTCAAAAACACCGGCAGGCCTGTTATTATATATGGTTATGCAGACAGCAACGACGAACTCGAAGTGGTCCGGTACAGCCTCGTTCCTGTCAATACGATCGAACTGGCAGTAATGAGCCAATGCCCGTATGGAAGAAATGCAGAGATCGCCCTGATCAATTTTATAGATAGTTATAAAGGCAACGACAAGCCTGTTTTAAAGTTGCGGTATATTTTTTATAAAATGGACCAGGGAAAGAGTAACGACTATACTTCCCTGCACGGTCCGGAAGAAGTAAAAGAAAATGTGGTGCAGATCATCATCCGTGATCATTATCCTGATTTCTTTATCAATTATCTCAAACAGCGCTTTTACAGTACAGCGGCCTGGGAAATACTGGCGCAGCATACCGGGATGAATGAAACACAGGTACGGGATATAAAGAACAGGCTGGATAAAGACAGCATCACCATCATACAAACCGAGTATGCCTATCTTACCAATGAGTATGCAATTTATGATGGAAGCCCCACTTTTATATGGGAAGGCCGCAAGCTGAATGAACTGCAGGACATTCCTCTTTTTAAAGAAATGAGCCTAAGCGGCGAAGGATGCGGCAGCCAATAAACGGCAGCATGAACATGCCTGGTTTTGGATAAGAAAACCATCTCACCAATCGCCGGTTTCAGCTTAACTTGCGCCCATGCAGGATTACTTAAGCGGATTGAATGAGCGGCAGCGGGAAGCTGTATTACACAAAGACGGACCCATCATGATCGTGGCAGGGGCCGGCAGCGGAAAGACCAAGGTTCTCACCACACGTATCATCCACCTGATGGCCCACCATGGCGTGGATGCCTTTCGTATACTGGCACTCACCTTTACCAATAAGGCCGCCAAAGAAATGAAAGAACGGGTGGAACGCATCCTCGGCAATGGCGAAGCTCGCAACCTCTACATCGGCACCTTTCACTCTGTATTTGCCAGGATACTCCGTTTTGAAGCAGAGAAGATCGGCTATCCCCGCAACTTCACCATCTATGATACCGACGATGCCAAAAGCGTGGTGAAAACGGTGATCAATGAAATGGACCTGGATGATAAGCATTATAAACCCAACCTCGTTTATAACCGTATCTCTTCCGCCAAGAATGCACTGGTGGGCCCGGCCGAATACCGCAATGATTATGGCATTCAGCAGGAAGATATGCGGGCTAACCGTCCGGCCATCGGCCAGATATATGATGCCTATGTAAA
>JAEUVM010000203.1 GCA_016787125.1 Chitinophagaceae bacterium
AAAGAAGGGGGGTCAAAAAACATAGTACGCATATTTTTAATACTGCGTTTTTCTGCGGTTTTTTTTCGTCATTTTTGGCATGGTCTGTGTGTCACGGAGGAATTTTTCTCGAAAAGGCGCAACGGCGCAGAGTGGATGCCACATAGTACATAGCTGACATAGAAAAGCACATAGCTATGTGTATTACTATGCTTCTATATGCCTATGTGGCAAATGTATTTCACGCTTAACCCAATAAGATTTCTCGCAACGGCGCAGAGACGCAGCCCCTCATCCAATCCTCCTCAGCACCAAATAAAAATCCATATACCCCTTTGCAGCAGACAGCTTAATATCTTTCGTTCCTCTTCTGATCGTTTGCTGCAGCTGCATCGGTATCCGTTTGCGGATAGTAATTTCTTTCTGTCCTTCCTGGAAGCTGCCCGTTACCATATCCCATTCTCCATATTGTACATAGAAAAGATCGTTCATTCCATGCCGGTTATCCAGGTCTTTTACCACCGAGTCTTTTTTTGCCGGGTTAAACGTGGTGGTAATGAACTGTTGCTTGCCGCCGGACTGTTCATAATCTAAAAAGGGAACGGCAAAGGTGTATGTACCGGTGGTATGGTCTATTTGCAGATCGGTATTGCTCAGCCAGCCTTTGGCCCAGCCTCCATTGGTTGACCAGGTGGCTTTTTTCTCCACAGTGCCGGTTATGGCATCACTGCCCATGCGGCTGGTTTGTTCGGCTGATGAAATGGTTACATCCACATTGGAGCAGGTGAAGGTGGTGCCGGAGCGTATCCAGCTTTCCCATCGGGCCGTATTATTTTTATCGGGTTGGTTTACACGTATAGCGCCCCGCACTTCCGTCGGGAATTCTATATACCCGCTGTGGATGCAGTCGGCCTTTACCTTATAATATTGTTTAAACTTTCCAAGCATCCCGCTTGATTCTCCATCAAAATGGATCTCGTATACAAACTGTCCCGACCATCCCTTTGTTTGTTTTGGCTGGCAGGGTATGGCGGGAAGTTTCATCGGCGGCAGTGTATCCTTTTGCACCTGTGCCTGTACATTCAGGGTGCTTGCAGCTATTACTAATACCGGGAGTAATTTTTTCATATTGATTTGTTTTATATAAAATATCATTTCGGTTTATTTCTTTGCATACGGTTTGCCATCCAGCCATAATATGCGCAGGCCTTTGATACAGGTAAACATGGCTTCATACCGTTTTGGTTTTCCGAAGATATCAGAAAATTGTATGTGCCAGTTGTCGGGCATGGTTACTGTTCCGGATGTTTTTGCTTGCTGAAATTTTATACTGCCTACTTGTCCGCTGGCCACATTCAATTCCCATTTGTAATTACCATTGCCGGTAAATTCAAAACTTTCTGCGGATGAATGCGTATCCATTCCTGCACTTAACCCGGTGGCCACATATACATAACTGATGGCTGCGCCAAAATCGGTTGTCCATGTTCCTTTTAAGTCGGAGGGTGCCACGGCAAACTTGTTGTAATCCTGCAGACTGTTTAATGCATTCCATGTTTTATTGGCCTTGTTGTTTTCATAGTTGCCAAACACCTGTTCAAATGCGGTTTGATCGGGTGCAATGATCTCCACATACTTGTTGTTGTTTCCGTAATAGGTGCGCTGGTAAAATACCACATACACTCTTTTCCCGGTGGCATTATCCGTCATCTGAGCTGCGGCATAGTTGGGTGTTGTTTCAAAGGTGTAGCCTGATTTGAAAAACATGCCGGTGGCATTGCTGTACCGCGGCGCCACCAGTGTATTCCAGGCATTCTTCAGTGCTGCATCTCCATCGGGGTTATATTCATCTGCTTTTTTGTTGGGGTAATGGATGAGCACTTTGATATTTCCTTTCGTGGTTTGCACCCAGTCTTCTTTGGGTATGCTCACCCAGCCATCATCAAAATTGGTGGTGGTGAATTGATAGCCGTTGGATACTGGCTGGTTGTTGACTGTTGTGATGTTGTTGTTTACCGGCGGATCGGCTTTCCTTACAAATTTTTTGATATCGGGATTTATGGATTGAAGGTAGTTGTCGATGGTGGTCATATATTTTTCATCGTTGAATAGCGTGATGACACACCAGCTTATATCATTTTGTGTAAAGGTGGATACGGTGATGATAAACTGTACTCCTTCTATTGTTGCCACTCCTGCGCCGTTCACCACGGTCCACCCGTTTTGTGTTTCGGTTTGTTTTTGTGTAGGGTCACCGATCTTGTATTGCTTGCCGGCAAAATGGTCCCAGTCTGTTTTGAAATTAGCTTCCGGGTCGGATGATCCCTGCTGTGCGGGCCAGAGGTGTAGCTGGCAGAAGGAGTTGCCTTCTTTTATTTCAAGGAGCAGACGGTTTGTTTTTTCTTTAATGATAAAACCGGCGGGCAGGGTGTAAGAGAATATGTTGAATTGCTTAGTGGTTTGTGCAACGGCATTATTCGCAAGCAGGAAAAACAGGATGAGTAGTTTACAGGTGCGCATACATTCTCTTTCAGGGTGAAGTAATAAGATCAGTTGGGGAAGATCTGCCAGGTAAATATTCCTTCCTGTTGCCTTGCATATACCGTGGCTGCTCCGTAAATGGAAGGCGCAATGGATATTTTATACGAGTATGTTCCTGCCGGAAGATTTACTTCAATGGGGCCAGATACTCCATCGGCAATTTCGCCGTTGGGGGTATAAACAGTGGTGGTGGCAATATCGGTGGTTCCGCCGAT
>JAEUVM010000233.1 GCA_016787125.1 Chitinophagaceae bacterium
ATTTATTCCTTTACCTGCGCCGGTGATATTAATAGCCACTAAGCCTATCACCAGTGCGATAGTGGTGACCACTTCAAAATACACAAGCGATTTCCATCCCATGCGGCCTACCTGCTTCAGGTTGGCATGACTGGCAATACCCACCACCAATGTGGCAAAGAGCAAGGGTGCTACAATAGTCTTTACAAGCCGGAGAAATATTTTGCTTAGAAAAGAAAGTTGCTGTGAGAAATCCCTGAAGTCAACGCCAATCTCTACACCGATAGCCATGGCCACCAGTATCCAGGTGGTGAGTGAACGTTTATAAATGGCAAACAATACAAGACTGGCCACCACCACCCATCTTGCCGTCATCAGTGTTTGGCCGGAAAAGCTGACCCAGCCCTGTCCGTTTAAAACATGCAGAATAGCCACAACCGTAAAAAGGAGCAAGGCAAGCAGTCCGGCGTTTCGTTTGTTCATGTTTCAGCAGTAAGGCTTCAAAACTAATGGTTTAGTTTCAATTATGGAGAAAACGCAGAATATTGGAAACGGGGCTGGCCGTTGGTAAATCTTTTCTCCCGTTTTTTCAGAAATCACTATTTTTCCAGATACAGCATCGGCTTTTCCCGCAAACCAAACCTCCTTTATGGCTGAACAAAGCGCCTCTTTCAAACCCACCCTCGGATTATTCGATGGCACGATGATCGTGGCCGGATCAATGATCGGCTCAGGTATTTTTATCGTAAGCGCCGACATCACCCGCAATGTTGGCAGTGCCGGCTGGCTTATTGCCGTGTGGGTCATCACCGGTTTTATGACGCTGAGCGCCGCCCTGAGCTATGGCGAGCTAAGCGGCATGTTTCCCAAAGCAGGTGGTCAATACGTTTATCTCAAAGAAGCTTATAACCCGCTTATCGGCTTCCTGTATGGATGGAGTTTTTTTGCGGTGATACAAACGGCCACGATTGCAGCGGTGGGTGTGGCTTTCTCCAAGTTTCTCAGCTATATGGTACCTCAGCTCGGCAATGAATACCTGCTCACTGACCTTGGTTTTATTAAAATATATTCAGGGCAATTGGTATCTATCGCCATCATTGTCATTCTTACTTATGTAAACTCAAAAGGGGTAAAGGAAGGAAAGTTTATCCAAACCATTTTTACCTCGGCAAAACTGCTGGCACTTTTTGGTCTGATACTTTTCGGATTCATCCTGGCCAAAGAAAGTTTCTGGTCGCAAAACTGGGCCACTGGATTTACTGCGGCGCAACCAACAGTGGATGAAACAAGAAAGGCCATTACATGGACGGGTATCGGCGGTGCCGCACTGATGGGCGCCATTGCTGCTGCCATGGTGGGCTCCATCTTCAGCAGTGATGCGTGGAATAACGTGACGTTTATCGCCGGTGAAATGAAGAACCCCAAGCGGAATATCGGCATGAGTCTTTTTTTGGGCACCCTCATCGTTACCATTATATATGTATCGGCCAACCTGATGTACCTGAACGTACTGCCGCTGAATGAACTGGCCTATGCTGAAAAAGACAGGGTGGCGGTGGCAGCCGCCAATAAGATCTTCCCCGACTTCGGTACTTATTTTATTGCTGTGCTGATCATGATCTCCACTTTTGGTTGTAATAACGGGCTGATACTGGCTGGCGCCCGTGTATATTATACCATGGCAAAAGACGGGCTCTTTTTCAAACAGACCGGCACGCTGAACAGGAATGCGGTACCTGAAGTGGCTTTATGGATACAATGTGTTGCTGCCAGCCTCTGGAGCCTGAGTGGTAAATACGGAGAACTGCTCGACATGATCTCCTTCGTGGTGGTACTATTCTATATGCTCACCATTGCCGGTATTTTTATCCTGCGGAAAAAAAGACCGGATGCGGAAAGGCCTTATAAAGCTTTTGGCTATCCTGTGCTGCCGGTATTATATATCCTGATGGGGCTTGCCTTTTGCATTTTGCTGATCATCTATAAGCCGCAGTTTACCTGGCCCGGACTGATCATTGTACTGGCGGGCATACCATTATATTATATTGCCCTTGCCGGTAAAAAAACTAATGCCCGGTAAAAACAACACGTTTCCTATCTTAGTCACTTAATAAAAACCAACTTATGAGTTTATTTGTCAAGAAACCGATGGACAAGCTGATAATGGAGGCTTCTGAAACAGGAGAACATACCCTTAAGAAGACCCTCGGTGCCCGTGGCCTGATCGCATTAGGTATCGGAGCTATTATTGGCGCCGGTCTCTTTTCTATCACTGGTATGGCGGCAGCTAATCATGCGGGACCAGCCATTACCCTCTCTTTTATTGTAGCGGGATTGGGCTGTATGTTCGCAGGACTATGTTATGCTGAATTTGCCTCAATGATACCGGTTGCCGGAAGTGCCTATACCTACAGCTATGCCACTATGGGAGAGTTCATGGCCTGGATCATCGGGTGGGATCTTGTGCTCGAATATGCCGTTGGTGCTGCCACCGTTGGTATCAGCTGGAGCCGTTATCTTGGCCGCTTTCTTGAAGGGTTTGGCATTTCATTACCAACAGAAATGATGGCCGGTCCATGGGATGGTGGTATTATTAACCTGCCTGCCGTATTAATCATTGTACTCATGAGCCTTTTGCTGATAAAAGGTACAAAGGAAAGTGCATTTGTAAATGGTATCATCGTAGCTGTAAAAATTGCAGTGGTACTGATTTTCATCATCCTGGGCTGGAAATATATCAACAACGACAACTACGATCCTTACATTCCTGACAATACGGGTGACTTTGGACACTTTGGATTCAGTGGCATTATACGTGCTGCTGCGATCGTCTTCTTTGCCTATATAGGGTTTGATGCGGTGAGTACGGCCGCACAGGAAGCTAAAAATCCAAAGAAGGACATGCCGAAAGGTATTCTTGGTTCCTTAATTATCTGCACCGTGTTATATATCCTCTTTGCGCATGTAATGACCGGTGTTACCAGCTACACAACCTTTGCAGGCCGGGATGGTATTGCCCCGGTGTCTGTCGCCATTGACCATATGGGAACTGTTGATGCAACTGGTGTATTAAAGCCTGACTATCCCTGGCTCAACCGTGCTATCGTAGTGGCAATTCTGTTTGGTTATGCTTCGGTAATTCTTGTGATGCTGATGGGACAGAGCCGTGTATTCTTCAGTATGAGTAAAGACGGACTTATTCCAAAGATATTCTCGGCTGTGAACCCCAAAACACAAACACCAGCTAAAAATAACCTTCTCTTTATGCTTTTTGTGAGTGCTTTTGCAGCCTTTGTACCAGCAAGAGTGGTGGGTGAAATGACCAGTATCGGAACGCTGTTCGCCTTTATCCTTGTTTGTATCGGTGTATGGGTAATGCGGAGAAAGATGCCTGACCTGCCCCGTGCTTTTAAAACACCGATGGTGCCGCTGGTTCCGATCCTTGGTATCATTACCTGCTTATTCATGATGATCTTCCTTCCTATGGACACCTGGATCCGCCTGCTGGTATGGATGCTGATAGGCCTGGATATTTACCTGGTGTACGGTGCTAAAAACAGTCACCTTGGCAATGGCAGCACCTCCCGCAAAGGCATGAAGATGGCAAGGATCACCGGTATTGTGCTGGCCTTGCTGCTGGCTGCCGTAGGCTTCCTGCACCAATACATGGTAGGGTTTGATACAGATAAAACGTTGCTCTACATCAGCCTTGGATTTGCTGTTGTACATGCCGTATTATATGCCAGTAAACTTGGCAGGCCTGAAGATAAAGCCTGATAGTTTCGGCTAACTATTCTTAAAACCGCCCTTACCCGGGGCGGTTTTTCATTTCCTGCCATTGCCTTAAATTTGCGGCCTGCTGAGTAATGGACAGAACCCTGAAGAGTGCGACGCAACAGGCGATGCCATGAAAAACTGTTGCTGGTTTCCTAATAATAA
>JAEUVM010000250.1 GCA_016787125.1 Chitinophagaceae bacterium
ACCGTCGTTCTTGTACAGCCGGTGCTGGGCTTCGCGGCTCCCCGGGGTCATATAATTACCTCCTGCTCCCACATACAGGTCAAGGTCTTTGTCTTTGTCTGCATCAAAGAACAGCACTGCCACATCTTCCAGGTCGGAAAATAAACGGAACGTCTCTTCTTCCTTTTTCTCAAAGCCTGTTGCTGTCTGAAGGTACAACTGGCCTGCCTGGCCACGGCCACCTCCGATATACATATCTTCCTTGCCGTCGCCGTTCACATCGCCCGTTGCTATCTTCGGCCCTTCCCTTGACAATTGGGCCGGCAGGTTTCTTTCATAATAAAAATCTATGTACTCGTCTTCCTGGTGTTTGTCTGTCTTTATTTCCGTTTGTTCCAGCATTGGCGATGGCGGTATCGTTGCCGCAAGACGTTGCTTGCCCGTTGTGGGTTCCTGTAAATGATGAACCCGGTTTACCGCAAGTCCTTTGTACGTGCTGCTGCCGCCATCGGGCCAGGTAATCACTACTGAATCCACCGCCTGCTCTTTACCCAAGCCCACCAGTTGCTTATAGTCCACACTGCTCTGGAAGCCGCGGCTCGGCACCAGCTCACGGTAATATACCTGGCCGCCACGGTACACACTTATCTTGCTGCCGATCGCATAACCGTTGCCTCCCAATCCCTTCAGCACAAAACCCATATAACTGTTGCCATTCTGCTCACGGCTGTTGTTGCGATACACAAAGCTTGCCTGGTTCTCATTGTTCACCACCAAATCCAGATCGCCGTCGTTGTCTAAATCGCCATAGGCTGCTCCATTTGAAAAACTGGGTTCGGTAAAACCCCACTCTTCACCTATATCAGCAAAAGAAAGATCGCCGTTGTTTTTGAATACTTTATTGGGCAGCGGGAAAATGGGAATATGTTTCAATACAGAATCCACACTTTGCTTTTCGCCGGAGATCACCATGTTCTTTACAATATCATCCGCAAAAAATTCCATGAAGTCGAGGTTGGTTACATCATGGTTAATACCATTGCATACATAGATATCATTGTAGCCATCATTATCTGCATCGAAGAACAGGGCACCCCAGCTCCAGTCGGAAGCGGATACGCCACTGAAGTAAGCGGTTTCGACAAAACGGCCATTACGGTTGTTTACCATCAGGCAGTTTTTCATAAACTGCCTGTACAGTCCAACCTTTATACGGTGATTGTACAAATCAATATTATCAAAAGCGCCGAGTGTTTTCAGCCGGTAATCGTCTGCCGGCAGCATGTCGGTGGTGAAGATGTCGGTAAATCCATCGTTATTAATATCGGCGAGGTCGGCACCCATGGATGAAAAACTGTTTTGCTCGATCATTTCCTCCATCTGGTCTTTGAAGGTGCCGTTTTGCTGGTTGATGTAGAGGTAGTCTCTTTCATACGAATCATTGGCCACATATACATCCGGCCAGCCGTCGTGGTTAATGTCGCCAACTGATACTCCCAATCCAAAGCTGATGAGTGTGCCATGTATGCCTGCCTGCAGGGTTACTTCTGTGAAGCGGTTGTTGTCGTTGCGATACAGGTGATCGCCGCCGCCTTTTACAAAATCAGCCACGTTCCATTGCGCTTCCGGCAGGTCACGTTTGTTTTCATACCCCAGGTTGTTGATGGGCATCGGGCTGTTGTTGATAATAAAACAATCGAGGTCGCCATCCAGGTCATAATCAAAGAAAGATGCATGACTGGCGTAGGCAGTAAAATCTAGCCCGTATTCTTTTGCCAATTCGGTAAAACTGAGATTCTTATTATTAATGTATAGTTTATTACGGCGATGACCGCTTTTCATGTGACCGGCATTGCAAACGTATATATCCAGCCAGCCATCATTGTTGATATCCACCATTACCACGCCGGTGCTCCACATGCTGTCCTGCTTCATGCCGGATGCTGCGGTGATGTCTTCAAACTTAAGGCCGCCTTTGTTCAGGTACAGTTTATTCTCGCCCTGGTTGCTCGTCAGTATCACATCGCACAGGCTGTCGTTGTTGATATCACCGATCGCCACGCCGCCGCCGTTGTAGTAATTGCGGTAGAAAAAGCTGTTCTCTTCCGGGCCGTCCACCACATTATTGGTGAAGTTGATACCGGTTTCTTTTTCCAGGGTAAAAAGCGGAGCCTTCTTACGGGGTTTACTGCACGACATGGTCAGCAACAGCATACCTGGTAATAAAATAAAGAATGCCCGGCAAAAGGATTGTAGTATCATTCAGTAAAGGTGACGCCAAATTTATCACATAACAGGGTAGTTCCTGTCATTGAAGGGCTATATAAAAAGAAAAAAAGCCATTAGAAAATGGCTTTTTTGAATTGCTAAAATTACACTAACTGCTAATGCTTATAAAACAGAATTAATATCCGGGATTCTGAGTCAGGTTAGGATTAGCTGCCAACTGACCGTTGGGAATCGGGAAATAAAGATATTTAGGATCGCTGGCTGCTTTTTCCTGCCAGGGCAATAAGTATTTACCAAAGCGGATCAGGTCCTGCTTTCTCCAGCTTTCGAGGTAAAGTTCACGGCCTCTTTCATCAAGCAGCTGATCGAGGTTAACTGATACCATTACAGAAGCACCTCTGGAAGGGTGTGTTCTTACTGAATTCACCAGGTCAACTGCAGTATTTCCATAACCACCAGCGTTGGTGCCGCCTGTACCACCTCTGAGGATAGCTTCAGCTTTCATCAGCAGCACATCGGCCAGCCTGAAGTAAACGTAGTCGTTATCGGCGTTGCCGTTGGCATCATACTGGAAGTCGATGGGATATTTATATGCACGGATACCTGTAACCTCGAGGTTTGTTCCTTTTTCGATGATCTTAACAGCATCTGTGAAGGCCAGGGGAGCGCCTGTTCTGTCGTTCAGGGCTGCATCTGTATTCCAGTTGTACTGCTGTCCTCTCAGGAAGCCTACGTTAACCCTGTTGCCGGGGTTGGCAGGAGCGCCGGGGCTGGAATAAGGATAAGCGATACCTCTTCTTTTATCAGAAGCTTCAAATTTGTTGTAGAAGTCAGACAAAGTGGTAAAGCCATTCCATCCGGAGATGGTCATGTTATAGTGAGTGGTGGAATAATACCTTGAGCGGATGTTAGCTGAAGACACACCACCGATGTTTTCCTGAGTCCAGATATTTTCAGTACCGATCGTTCCGTTGTTAGGAGCAAAGGCATCGAAATAAACCGGGCGGAAAGAATACAAACCGGAAGAGATCACCTGGTCGGCCAGTGTGATCACCTGGCTCATATCTGCTGCTGCAAATGTGGGAGCAGCCCTGTTAGCAAACATTCCTTTATTCAGGTAGCATTTCATCAGCAGTACACGGGCAGCATTTTTATTTGCCCTTGTTTTAGGTGCATCCGGAAGATCGGGTAATGCAGCCTGCAGTTCGCTGATGATATAGTCAATGGCTTCTGCACCTTTTCTTACACGGGGAGGTTGCAGGGTGCTTTCGCCTGGATCCCTGTAAGGAACCTGTCCCCAACCATCGAGCATCATAAATTCTGCAAAAGCACGAAGCATTCTTGCTTCAGCTTTCTGCTGCGGGGTGGGGTTAAAACGAAGCAGGTCAGTGGCGCTGTACATCACACCACCCAGGTTAGCAAATACTTCCCGGATGCGGATATGGTCAGCATCGAATTTATGCGCATGAAGAACCCTCCACGCACCGTTATCATCCCAGTCACCACCGCGGGTGGGCCCGATCAGTTCATCCGTAGTCATTTCCCAGAGGGCATATATACCTTCCTGTCCCTGGAATGTACCGCGGATATTGTCATAAATACCAGTGAGCAGGGCGCCGGCATTACCAGTACCACCACCACCAACCTGGCTTTCTGAAAGCTCACTATTGAGCTTTTCATCCAGCTTGGTACAGCCTGCTGCAACAAGCGAGGAGATCAACAGCGTTGCTAATATTTTGCGTATCATACGTATCTGTTTATTTGGTTATGATTTAGAATCCAACGTTTATTCCGAAAGTGAATGTCCTTGCAGAGGGGTAAGGAATATACTCTATGCTGGAGGACGGTACACCGTTCTGGCT
>JAEUVM010000342.1 GCA_016787125.1 Chitinophagaceae bacterium
TACGTCGGTAAAAAAAGTGCGGGAGCTGATGGAGTTTATCAAGCAAACGATCCAGCTCAGAAACTGTTCCCTTAATCTCTCCGATGCGAATATCCGGAAAGGCAAATACAAGGTTTGCCTGGAATACCACCTGGGAAATTGCAAAGGGCCTTGTGAAGGCCTCCAAACAGAGGAAGATTACCAGGAGGACCTTGCCCAGTTAAAAAATCTGCTGAAAGGAAACCTATCTCCGGTGATCCGTCATTTCAGATCAGAAATGAAGCAACATGCGGCTGCTATGGCCTTTGAAAAAGCTGAATCAACAAAGAAAAAGATCAGCTTCCTGGAAAATTACCAGGCCAGGTCGGTGGTGGCTAATACCAAAGCCGGTGACCTTGATGTGTTCTCCATTTTAAAGGAGAAAGATACCTCTTACGTAAACTACCTGATGGTGCGGAATGGCACGATCATTCAGACACATACCACCCGTGTGGATAGCCATCTGGATGAAAGTATCGGAGAAATCCTCAGTTTCTCTATTGCCAGCATCCGGAATACATTCGCCAGTGATGCCGCTGAGATCGTGGTGCCATTCCCAGTTGAATTTCTGCAGGACCAGGTGGTGATGACCGTACCCAAAGGCGGCGACCGAAAAAAACTGCTGGAGCTGTCTGCCAAGAATGTTCAGCACCATATAGATGAGATACGGGGCCGGGAAAGGCTTCTTTTAGAGGGCAGGAAAAAAGGGCAGATGGAAGTGCTTCAGCAACTTCAAAATGATCTTCAGTTGCAGGAATTACCGGCCCATATTGAATGTTTTGACAATTCCAATTTCCAGGGCAGCTACCCGGTATCTGCGATGGTATGTTTTAAAGATGGCGTGCCAAGCAAAACAGACTACAGGCATTTCAATGTAAAGACTGTGGAGGGGATCAATGATTTTGCCACGATGAAGGAGGCCGTTTTCAGGCGGTATAAACGGCTGAAAGAAGAAGAAAAAGCATTTCCGCAGTTGGTGGTCATCGACGGTGGAAAAGGCCAGCTTTCAGCGGCTAACGAAGCTATAACAGAACTTGGCCTGTCAGGAAGGAGCACATTGATAGGCCTGGCCAAAAATGAAGAAGAGATCTTCTTTACCGGCGATAAACAGTCGGTAAAGCTGCCCTTCAACAGTGCGAGTCTTAAATTTATACGCCGCATCCGGGACGAGGTACACCGCTTTGGAATTAGTTTTCATCGCCGGAAAAGAAGCCAGGGTACATTTAAGAATGAGCTTGAACAGATTCCCGGCATAGGAAAGAATACAGCGGATTTGTTATTGAAAAAATTCAGATCGGTTGCCGGTATAAAAAAAGCACCGGAAGAAATGTTAGAGAAAGTGATCGGAAAATCAAAAGCAAAGCTGGTATCAGCCTATTTCCTTAAGCAGGGCAGTTGAGATACTTGTTATAGGTACAAAAAAAATGGGGCCAGAATGGAAATTCAGCCCCGTTTTTAAAATCCAATATCCTATGAAAAACCAAGACGAAAGT
>JAEUVM010000416.1 GCA_016787125.1 Chitinophagaceae bacterium
CTTATTTCAACTATGCAAAAAGGAAACGGCCTCACCGAATACCAGTGGGAGGTAAAAAACCCGATCAACAATTACAATATTGTTCCTTATATCGGCAAGTATGCTCATTTCTCCGACAGCTATATTGGTGAAACGGAAAAGAACCTCACGCTTGACTATTGGGTGCTTGCCTATAATGAGGAGAAAGCAAAAAAACAGTTTGACCGTGATGTAAAACGGATGCTCAAAGCTTTTGAATATTGG
This sequence comes from Chitinophagaceae bacterium, assembly GCA_016787125.1. Taxonomy (GTDB): domain Bacteria; phylum Bacteroidota; class Bacteroidia; order Chitinophagales; family Chitinophagaceae; genus JJ008. The sequence goes on from JAEUVM010000416.1 coordinate 244, forward strand.
TTTGGCCCCTATCCTTTTTATGAAGATGGTTTCAAACTGGTAGAATCATCGCACCTCGGCATGGAGCACCAGAGTGCCACAGCCTATGGCAATCACTACCTGGATGGCTACCTCGGGGGCGATCTTTCCGGAAGCGGCTGGGGAATGAAGTGGGATTATATTATCATTCATGAAAGCGGTCATGAATGGTTTGGCAACAATATCACCACCGCCGACATTGCTGATATGTGGGTGCATGAGGGGTTTACCATGTACTCGGAAGTATTGTTTGTGGAATATTTTTATGGAAAACAGGCGGCTGATGAATACCTCGCCGGCATCCGGAATAATATTGACAACGATATTCCGCTGATTGGCCCCTATGGTGTAAACCAGGAAGGGAGCGGCGATATGTATAATAAAGGCGCCAGTCTGCTGCATACCATCCGGCAGGTGATCGATGATGATTCTTTATTCAGAAAAATATTGCGGGGGTTGAACAACGATTTCTACCACAAAACTGTTACTTCAAAAGAGGTGGAGAAGTATTTCAGCAGCAAATCCGGCAAAGACCTTTCGAAGGTATTCGACCAGTACCTGCGTACTATTAAGATACCTGTGCTGGAATACCGGGTGAAAGGTGATAGGCTGGAATACCGGTGGACCAATTCTGTGGCAGGATTCAATATGCCGGTGCGGCTGGCCGGCAGTAATGATTGGCTGCGCCCCACCAATGAATGGAAATCCACTATCATGACGAATTCAATCAAGACCAATGGCCTGCAGACAGACGACAATTTTTATATCACAGTAAAAAAGCTGCCCTGATAATAAAGGACAACGATCATTGTTTTTGTACCTGGTGAAACTTAGCTGATCACTTTTATGAAACAAAAACCTGTACGTAAATACCGATGGTTGCGGCGAACACTCCGTATCCTGGCCGGCACCATCGTGGTTATCATTCTTGCCTGTTTTGTATTTGACCATTACGTTCAGTTCAGACGGTCGGATAAAAAACTGAAAGAGATATTTGCTGAACAAAAACTTGACGCCAGTATAAACTATTATACCACTTATGGGCGCAAGCTCCGGTATATAGCCGCCGGAGCGGACAGCCTTCCGGTTATTTTATTCCTGCATGGTTCACCCGGTTCGATAAGTTATTACAGCCGCCGCTTTAATGATCCGGACCTTCGGGGCCGTTTCCGCTTCTATGCAGTTGACCGGCCGGGGTATGGATACTCAGGCTTTGGTAATCCTGAGCCGTCTATTCAAAAACAGGCAGAGATGATCCGGCCGGTGCTCGACAGCCTTCATAAAGCCACCCACCCTGTTATCATTGTGGGCAGTTCATTTGGCGCAGCTATTGCCTGCCGTATTGCTATGGACCATCCCCATCTTGTTGATGGCCTGGTGCTCACCGGCCCGGCTATCGGTCCCGGCAGGGAAACCTATTTCGCCATTACACCGGTGATTGAGCATTGGTCTGTAAGATGGTTCATTCCCCGGCTGTTCCGTTCTGCCAATACAGAAAAATATTATCACAAGGAAGAACTGGAAAAGATGCTTCCTTACTGGAAAAACATCCGGGTGCCTGTGTATTACCTGCAGGGTACGGAAGATGAAATAGTAGATACATCCAATGCCAGCTTTGCCAGGGAGCAATTGGTGAATGTTCCCTCGCTTGAAATTAAAATGCTGCCGGGCAGGCGTCACCGCCTCGCACAATTTGAATGGCCGGCGATCAAACATGCCATCCTGTCCACTTTTGAAAAAGCTTCAGCAGCAGGAAAATAACTTTACAGTTTTCAGTAATACCAGTTTCTGACAGACAATCCTGATTTGAATAATAAAAATCCCGCCCGGGGAACCGGAGCGGGATATGGCTGGCAGTTTTGACATTACATTTTACTTGTAAACCACCAGTTTTTCACTTCTCCTGTCCGTCTTACCTGTGTCTTCTTCAGACAGTAAAAGATGATAGGTGCCTGCGGGGAAATTATCGAGATTCACCCGAATCACACTGCCATAAGAAAGGCCGGCAAATACCTGTGATTTTACCTGCTGTCCCAGACTGTTATATACGGCCACATTGAGCCTGTTATACAAATCGGTATTCAGCCGGATATTGAATCTTCCACGGTTCGGGTTGGGGTAAACGGTTATGGAATACTCCTGACTAAGCGTAAGATGACGTTCAGCACATTCATTTACCCGGATGGTTCTTGTCGCTGCTGACTGACAGCCGGCGTTTGTGGCAGTATACATTACACTTTTAGTACCCACACCAGCCACTGATGGTATAAAATTGTTGCCTGACACGCCAGTACCGCTGAATGTTCCTCCGGCAGGCGTTGCACTAAGACTGAAAGCTGCATCAGATACACATACCGTACCGGCAGGATTGAAAGTGATTACCGGGAAGGCATTCACTGTAAGAATTCCCGCAGTGGACGTAACGGATCCGCAACCTGCTGTCACAATCACCCTGAAGCGGTAGCCATTCTGACCTACCGGTACAGAGGCTTGCGCAAAGGATGAGTTAGTGGCGCCTGTGATATTTGAATAAGTGGAACCGCCA
>JAEUVM010000354.1 GCA_016787125.1 Chitinophagaceae bacterium
ACGGCCAGGCCGAGCTTGTGTTCTTTTTGTTTTGAATACAGGGTATTCAGGCACCGCATCACTGATACCACAGCCAGTGGTTTGTATTTTTCATCCTGCAGCAGTTGCAGGCTGTAATACAGGTTGCGCCCCAGGTTGCCGCCTTCAAAACAGTTTTCTGTTATCTCGGCCACAAAATCTGTCTTCAGCTTCCGGAACATCTTTTCATCCACCAGGAAGTTCTTTCCTTTTATAGCAGCCATCGAATCTTCGAGCAGGGCAATGCGGCGGCTGCAGTCGGGGTGTGTTTTCAGCGAATCCTTTTCTTTTTTGGTAAGTCCTGATCCGTCATCATCACCCATTGCTCCGAATATCTGCGATTCTTTCCTTGTCCATTTTGGCTTGAAAGCATACTCCGTAAAGGAAAACAATTTATCCAGCACCAATGGCCGGAACAATGACGAATCATCCACCTTATCCAGCATTTGAAGTGCTGTTTTCATCGCCAGCCCATCGTACCCGGTACGTTTTAAAAAGCGGAGCGCCTGCCGGTCGGCTTCGGCTTCATTTTCGCGGCTATGGCGGCGGGCATCAAACACCACTTTCTTTGCCAGTTTTTCCAGTTCCTGGTTTACACCATATTCCTGCTTCGACAGGCGTTTGAGTTCTTTCTGGTATTCGTCGCTGTTTACCGTATTCACATACTTGCTGATCGCCTTGCCGGAATGATCGAGGTAGTAATGCGCCAGCTCATGACAAAGCACATAGGCCAGCTCGGCCTCATTATCCATAAACACCAGCAGCCCGGCATTGAAAGCGATAGTACCATCACCCATGCTGTAGGCATTGGGCCACCAGTCGCGGGTAAACACCACCCGCACATCAATATCTTTCAGCTCTGGATTGGCAGCGATGATCTTATTGACCACAGACTGAAGATACCCGTGTGCCATTGCATCTGTAACCGTGCGGCGGCTGAGGAGCAGGCTTTTGATATTCTCCAGCCGGCTTTCATAAATTTCTTCGTAAGTGCTTTTGTTGTCTTTGCCAAGATTGCTGACGAGGGCCTTCTTTTTCAGCACAGAAATATCATACAGTTTTCTGTTCAGCGCAGTATCATCCTTTTGAAAGGGATAAAGTGATTGTGACTGGGCTATACTGAAAACCGGGGCGGTGAAAAGCAAGAAAACGATCAGGGCCTTTTTCAATCCTGCCATGCGGTGGTTTGACGGGCCAAATATAGAATAAAAAGGGGTTGTTGCGGGTGTTAGGCTAAAGCCCATCCTCAATGCACATTTTGTTCCCCGGTCTGAAGACCGGGGCAATTAAATAGCCCCTAGCTTCAGCCAGGGGTGATGGACAGCCAGGGGTAACGTGTTGCCAGGAGAAACAGGCTATCCATCACCCCTGCCATTTCCCAAACAACTCTTCCACCCTGTTGAAGCGATGATCGAAGATGCTGTTTAGTTTTTTGCCTATAAACAAATAATTACCCAGGCGCCCCAATCCCCACCAGGGTATTTTATAATGCACGATATCCGTCATCTCCACCCCGCCGGGTATCGCTTTGAAATGGTGCTGGTGATGCCACAAAGCATAGGGACCGAAGCGCTGCTCATCTACAAAATAGCTTCCATCTTCCACATGGGTGATCTCCGTCATCCAGTAAATAGGAATATTCAGCACGGGGCTCACCTTATACTCGATAAGCTGGCCAGGGTACATTTTGGTGCCGTGAAACCGGGAGATGATCTTAAAACCCATACCGGGCGGTGTGATCTGTGTAAGATTGGCCGGACTGGAAAAGAAATCCCATGCCTTCTCTATACTGACCGGAATTTTCTGCGCCCGCAAAATGGTATGTGCAGCCATGCGATGAAATGGTTTAAATTCGTTTGAATAACCAATTACTCAATAATAAGTTCAGCAAAGCATGTCATTGAACAAAGAAACTGGCTACAAAGGCGGTAAGTTAGCGGAAAAGTTTGCCGCAGAATACGCTAAGCTGAATGAAAAACAACGCCTGGCGGTGGATACCATCGAAGGGCCCGTGATGGTGATCGCCGGACCCGGCACCGGCAAAACCCAGATACTCGCCAGCCGCATCGGCCGCATACTGCTTGATACTGATACCGAACCTCAGAACATTCTCTGCCTTACCTACACCGATGCCGGCGTGGTGGCCATGCGCCGCCGCCTGCTGCAATTTATCGGGCCCGATGCCTATAAGGTAAACATTGCCACCTTCCACGCTTTTTGCAATGATGTGATACAGGAAAATCTTTCATTGTTTGAAAAAACAGCATTGGACCCCATCTCCGAACTGGAAAAGATCAGCCTGTTTAAAGAACTGATTGATTCCTTTCCGAAGAACCACCCGCTGAAGCGCTACCGCGGCGATGTGTATTTTGAAGTAAATAACCTGCAATCACTTTTCAGCAACATGAAAAAAGAAGGCTGGACACCCGCCTTCATCAGCCAGAAGATAGATGAATACCTGGCCGACCTGCCCCACCGCGATGAATTTATCTATAAAAGAAAATACAAAGAGTTCAATGCCGGCGACCTGAAGAAAGATAAGATAGAAGAAGAAAAAGAACGCATGGAGAAACTGCGGGCCGCCGTAAATGAATTTGACCACTTCCAGCAACTGATGCGGCAGCGCAACCGCTACGACTTCGACGATATGATCAACTGGGTGATCAAAGCCTTTGAAGAAAATAAACCACTGCTCGCCACCTACCAGGAACGATACCAGTATATTCTCGTGGATGAATACCAGGATACCAGCGGCACACAAAACAAACTGGTGGAACTGCTCATCAGCTACTGGGATACACCGAATGTATTTGTGGTGGGCGATGACGACCAGAGCATCTACCGATTCCAGGGGGCCAACGTGGAAAACATGATGGAGTTTGCCGGACAATACCAGAAAGACCTCCTCACCGTGGTACTCACCAACAACTACCGCTCCACCCAGCCCATACTCGATGTATCAAAAACACTCATCGGCCGCAATGAAGAACGCCTGGTAAAAAAAATTGACGGCCTCAGCAAAGAACTGCTGGCCTCCAACAAACTGATCGCCCACCTGGATGAGCTGCCGCATATTCACGAATACGAAACACAAAGGGATGAGATGACCGGCATCACCCGTGCCGTACAGCAACTGCTGGCGCAAAACACAGCGCCCGGCGATATCGGTATCATTTATAAAGAAAATAAATACGGCGAAGAACTGGCGCAATACTTCAAAGTGCTGAACATACCTGTTTATACCAAACGCCACATCAATATCCTGGAATTACCCCTCGGGCAAAAAATGCTCCTGCTGCTCCGCTACCTCGCTGCCGAACACGATGTGCCGTACAGCGGTGATGAAATGCTGTTTGAAATACTTCACTTCGACTGGTTTGGCATCGCCCCCATCGAAATTGCCAAACTCAGCATGGAAGCTGCTGATAAAAAATACAGCGGCAACCCCACTTCCATCCGCCAACTGCTGGCTGAAAAAGCCGCCGCCCCGGCCAAAGACCTGTTTACTCCTTCTTTGTCCGATGCATTGAAAGATGCTTCCGCAATCATCGAAAAACTGGTTGGCGATGTTTCCAACCTCACCCTGCAACACCTCTTTGAAACCATCATACAGGAGGCCGGTGTGCTGAAACGCATCATGCTGAGTGCCGACAAACATTGGTTGCTGCAGGTGCTTACCGGTCTTTTTGATTTTATAAAAGAAGAAACCCGCCGCAACCCACTGCTCAACCTGGCACAACTCGTAAACCTGCTTGACCTGATGGAGAAAGAAGGTATTCCGCTTCCACTGGTACAGGTTAGCGGCAGTGAAAAAGGCGTGAACCTGATGACGGCACACGGCTCCAAAGGATTGGAATTCCACTACGTATTCCTTGCCGGCTGCAATGCCGCCTTCTGGGAAAAGAAACGTAAACCCGCCGGCGGATACAAACTGCCCGACACTATGTTTGGCTCCGCCGCCGCAACCGGCGCCAACAGCGATATGGAAGAACTGCGCCGCCTTTTCTATGTAGCCATCACCCGTGCACAACAACAGCTTTTTATTTCATACTGCCGCTTCCGCAATGATGGTAAAGAACTGGAGCCTTCTATGTTCATCGCCGAAATACAGGATGGTCATGCCATACCCACAGAGAAAAAGATCATTGATGCCGATACTCAGGCGGAGTTTGCCATACTGAATTTCACCGATGCCAAAGCACCGGAAATTGCCAAAGCCGAAGAGGAGTTCATCACCCCGCTGCTGGAAAAGTTTGTGATGAACGTTACCGCCCTGAACAACTACCTGAAATGCCCGCTGGAGTTTTATTACAAAACCCTTGTACGCATTCCTTCACCAAGGAATGAAGCCACCGAGTTTGGCTCATCCATCCACTATGCACTGGAACGCCTCTTCCGCAAAATGCAGGATGGAAAGAACGACCGCTTCGACAGCAAAGAATCCTTCATCGCCGACTTTGAATGGTATATCGGCCGCCACCGCGAAAGTTTTACCAAAGAACAATATGACCGCCGGCTGGAATACGGACGTGAAGTGCTTTCCAATTACTACGATAAATACATCAACACCTTTAATAAAATTGTCGCCATCGAACGCCGCATCAAAACCGTGGTGAAGAATGTACCGGTAAAAGGCGTGCTGGACAAACTGGAGTTTGACAACAAACAGGTAAACGTGGTGGACTACAAAACCGGCGACCCGGACAAAGCCATTCCTAAAACAAAAGGCCCGTCAGCCAAAGACCCCAATGGCGGCGACTACTGGCGGCAGGCCGTTTTTTACAAAATACTCGTGGATAATTATGAACAGAAAGACTGGAAAGTGATGAGCATCGAATTTGATTTTATTGAACCAGATAAAAAGAAGAACTACCGTCGGGAGAAACTGCTCATCACCGAAGCCGATATTACCACGGTAACCCAACAGATCACTGCCACCTGGCAAAAGATACAGAACAAAGAATTTTATACCGGCTGTGGTAAAGATGATTGCCACTGGTGCAATTTTGTAAAGAACAACGAACTCGCCATTGCCCTGCATGATATTGCTGATACGGAAGAAGGAGATGATTAACATGATTTTTAGCCTTATTTGGCAAAACCTTCTCACCCGTTAAAATCAAACAGCCTAAGTTTGCAACCCGGAACAGGTTCGCATGAAAAGAATTCTATTTTTCCTTTTATTCGTCATCGCACTGTGGCAGACAGCCTCCATCACCGGCTGCGCCAATATCATTCCGCCCGAAGGCGGCCCCCGTGATTCACTGCCACCCCGCCTGCTGGAAGCCAGCCCGCTTGATTCCACCCGCAACTTCACCGGCTCCCGCATCACTTTCACCTTCGATGAGTTTGTAGAAGTAAGTAATGTATCGGAAAACCTGCTGGTATCGCCCCTGCCAGGTAATAATCCCGTGGTGGATTATAAACTGAAGACCGTTACCGTACGCCTCCGCGACACACTCGAAGCCAATACCACTTATACTTTTAATTTTGGCAGCGCCATCAAAGATTTTACCGAAGGCAATCCCCTGAAAAATTTCACCTACACCTTCTCCACCGGCTCCTATATTGATTCGCTGCAGCTCAGCGGAAGGGTGATCCTCGCCGAAACCGGCCGCATTGATACCACCCTCATCGTGATGCTGCATACCAGCGGCAATGATTCGGCACTATTTACCCAAAAACCCCGGTACATTACCAAACTGGATTCCAAAGGGCAATTCACTTTTACCAACCTACCACCCCGCACCTTTTACCTCTATGCGCTGAAGGATAATGGAGGAACTAAACTATACATCGATAATAGATCACTCTTCGCCTTTGCTGACAAACCCGTATCACCGAAGGATAAAAATGACAGCATTGTTTTATATGCTTATGCCAAACCCGAACCACAACAGGTAACCATCCCCGTACTTTCCGGTCCGCGGGGCCGCCCCAATACACCTGATAAAAGACTGCGCTATCAAACCAACCTTTCCGATGGCATGCAGGATCTGCTGAGCCCGTTCACCATGCAGTTTGACCAACCGCTGCGCCAGTTCGATACTGCCCGCATCAGCCTGTACTCCGATTCGGCTTTCAATAAACCGGCTGCTTACCGCTTCACCCGCGACAGCACCCGCAAAAAGATCGTACTGCAAACTGAATGGAAAGAGAACACCCTCTACCATATTATTATGGATAAAGATTTTGCCGAAGATTCCTCCGGTAAAAAACTGCTGAAAACAGATACACTCAGTTTTACAACAAGAAAGAAATCTGATTACGGTATCCTGAAACTGAAACTCCGCAATATTGATTTTACCAAAAACCCGGTGCTCATCTTTACCGGTGGTAATAACATCATGTTATCCTTCCCGCTCACCGGCCCGGATTTTTACCTGCCTATGATGCTGCCCATTGAATATGAACTGCGCATTCTGTACGATACCAATAAAAACGGCGTGTGGGACCCTGGCCAGTTTTATGGCAAACGCATACAACCGGAAATAGGAAAACCCTTCGACCGGAAACTCAACATCAAAGCCGGCTGGACCAATGAATTTGAATTGGCGCTGTGAGGTGGGGAATTGGGAATGGGTAATGGGCAATTGATAATTGGCAATCGTCAATAAGCAACGCCGGATAGCGTACACCACACTATTATCTATTCGCCATTATCTATTATCTATCTTCTATCTTTGCCCCATGCAATTCTCCTCCTCACTGCTGGAAAATGCTGTCAACGAATTTGCCAAACTGCCCGGTATTGGTAAAAAGACTGCCCTGCGGCTGGTATTGCATTTATTGAAACAGGATAATAAAGAGGTGGGCCAGTTCAGCGAAGTGATTGCCCGTATGCGGAGCGAGATCAAATTCTGCCGCCGCTGTTTCAATGTGGCCGATGGGGATGTATGTGCCATCTGTGCCAACTCTATGCGCCGGCAGGAAGTAATTTGTGTGGTGGAAAGCATCCGCGATGTGATCGCAATCGAAAGCACCCAGCAGTACAATGGTGTGTACCATATACTCGGCGGTGTTATTTCCCCGCTCGATGGTATCGGGCCCGACCAACTCCATATCGAAGCGCTGCTGCAACGTATCGAAAAAGACAAAGCCGAAGAACTCATCTTCGCCCTCAACCCCAACATACAGGGCGACACCACTATCTATTATATTCAGAAAAAATTGCCCGCTGCCTCATCCCTGCGCATCACCACCATTGCCCGTGGCATCGCCTTCGGTGGCGAACTGGAATATGCCGATGAAATGACCCTCGCCCGCAGCCTGCAAAACCGTTTGCCGGTAGAAAGCTATGTAAGGAACAATTGAACGAACCGGCATTTACCGCACTCAAAGACAGCCTTGTCCAATCGTCCACCTGAAACTTAAAGCTTACAACTTAAAACTTACGACTTACCACTAACCACTCCCTATCCCGGCATCCTCGAAATATACTTCTCTATCTGTTTGATCTGGTCCACGATCTGTGGTGTGGTGGGTTTGCAGGCCTTGGCTTTGCGGAAAAAATCTTTGGAAGCACGGAATTCCCGTTTGTTCATCATGATGCTGCACATCTGTAAATAAGCGGCTGCTTCATTTTCTTTATCGGGAAGGCCTTTGCGCAGCGCTGCTCTTATATAGCTTTCAGCCTGTTTCAGGTCGTTCTTTTGCATCATCAGCATACCCATTTGTAGCATGCTGGCGCCTTCCGCTTCTTTCATGGGCATGCCCAGGTCGAGTCCCTTCTTCATGCTTTTTTCGGCGCCGGTAAAGTCCTGCTTCATCATGGCAATGTTGCCCTTCAGGGTATAATACACAGAGCGGATGGGTTTATACAGCAGGTTGGGAAACCGGATCGAGTTCAGCACTTTTTCAGCCCCTTCCATATCACCGCTTTCCATATACTCCTGTATCAGGCGAAGGGGACCAAAGAAGAAGTGGCCAAAAATAAGTATCACGCCAACGAGGTACAGCGGAAAGGCAGGCCAGAAGCTGGCGGAATAGTTTACATAAATGCCAAGTGCCAGCAGCACCAGGCCTATCCAGAGCCGGTATTTTATGAGCAGGTTGTAAAACTTCATATACTAATCATTCAGGCAGCAGCCACACGGGCAGCTTCGGGCGGCAAATATAACGCCCCCGGGGGGGTAAATCCCAATAAAAAATCCCAAAGACCAAATCCCAAATTCCAACACCCCGATCACCCGGATTCTCTCTACGAAGCGCATGGAATTTGTGATTTGCCAATTGTAATTTCCTCAGGTGGAATTTGCTATTTAGTATTCCTTCTTTGGTATTTGTGATTTGCTATTTGGAATTTTCTCAGTTGGGATTTGGAATTTGCTATTAAGTATTTCTTCTTTGGTATTTGTGATTTGCTATTTGGAATTTACTCCTTTGAGTCATTCACTTCTATCCAGTACCCGTCCGGGTCTTTAAAGTAGATCTGCTTCACTCCGTCTGTACGGGTGGTGATGGCTTGTGCTTCGCCCGGCCAGTTTTCAAAAGGCACTTTGTATTTATTGAGTGTCTTCACAAACTCTTCCACGGAGGCCACGGAAAAACAGAAATGGGTGTT
>JAEUVM010000375.1 GCA_016787125.1 Chitinophagaceae bacterium
TTACAACTAAAACTCCACCGTTGTTTCCAGCACATCCTTTCCCCGCTGGTATTTCACTTTTGCTTTATCTCCCTTTTTAAACTTACCCAGCGTTTGCATATAGCTTTCCATGGAAGAAACGTTGTACTCGCCGATCTGCAAAATGATATCGCCGGCCTTCAGCCCGGCCTTCTGTGCCGGCTTTCCTTCTGATACACCATCAGCTTTTACGCCTGCCCCGGTAAATGTATAATCCGGCATAATGCCCATTGAAACAGAAAACCGGGCCGAAGTGGTGGTTTGCGTTTCCCTTGTTTTGGTAAATGCCAGCCGCGGCCGTGCATTCATCCACTCCACCAGTGAATAAATATGCTCAACAATTTTTGCCTGTCCGTTATAATTGATCTTATCTGCATCATCGGATGGTTTATGATAATCCGTATGCAGCCCGGTGAAATAGAACAACACGGGTATATCCTTGCGGTAAAAAGAAGTATGATCGCTGGGGCCTGTGCCGCTGCTGTCGTACTTAAAGATCAATCCGGGGTTTGCCGGCCCGTTGTTCATTTGATCAAACTGTTTGTAATATTCTCCCCATGCCGGTGAAGTGCCATAACCGCCAACGGTCAATACTTTGTTGCTGTCACTCAACCGGCCCACCATGTCCATGTTGATCATATAGTTTACAGACTTCAGGTCAACCGTGGGATGGTCCGTAAAATATTTTGAACCATACAAACCAAGTTCCTCGCCGGAAAAAGCTATAAAGAGATAGTTGTTAGCTGTTGCATTGGATGTTTTGAGTTTACGGGCCAGCTCTATGAGTGCGGCTGTGCCGCTGGCATTATCATCTGCTCCGTTGTGTATCGCGGCTTCATGACTGGTATGTCTTGAGTTGCCATCTTCACCGTATCCCAGGTGGTCGTAATGTGCCCCAACGATCACAGTGGTTGGCGCCTTATTATCTATATACCCAATCACATTGTAGCCTCCCCGCATTTTATCGCTTACACTGCTGCGCAATTTGATATTCAGCGTGGCAATGCTGTCTGAAAAATATTTCTTCGCCGCTTCTTTTGCCACATACAACACGGGTATGCCCGGCGAAGGCGACCTGTCTTTTTTATCAAATACCAGTTTATCCTCAATGACTGAGCTGTTGTATAAGATAATGGCGGTGGCGCCCCTGTCTTTTGCTTTTTTGCTGTTGGTACGGATATAATCCGGCAGGTCGAAATGCGGGTTCTTCTGGTTCTCTTCCAGTGTTTCCTTCAGATCAATAAACCAGGGCATTTCAAGTTCCTGCACCGCGATAGCCGGCATAGCTTCTATCATTGCATCACCACTGAAGGGAAAAGGAAAGAACTCTTTGCCGGTTTGCAGCCGGTTGCCATTGATGACAAACTCCGTTACTGAATCTATCTGCCGTCCTTCATTTACCTGGAAAGATTGCGGGTACCATTCCGTTCCCTTGGGCAACAAACCGATACGGGCAAATGCCTGGCTGATATAATCCCTTGCCAGTTCTTCCCCCGGTGTTCCGGTTCGGCGGCCTTCCAGCCTGTCGTCGGCAAGAAAGGATATATGCACTTTGAGACTATCACTTAATGAAGTGTCGGCCTTTGTTATTTTTTTTGTGGAATGACAGCCGGTTATCAATATGGCTGCCAGCAGGCCCAGGGAAATGCGTGGAATAATCATGTAGCTCCGGTTATAAAGCAGCAAAGGTATTTAAGTATGTCCTCGGGTTTTAAAATATTATGGTAAAACGCCTGTCATTTGCCAATCTGCCGGTTTTCTTTTTCCGGAAACGGGTGGCCGAATACCGCAAATCGTAAGGTCATTTAACCCGGTCGTTCTACTTTTGCACACCTGCGTTTCTATGCAGCTTCCGATTGAAGAAAGACAAGCTACATATAGCATTGGTGGGCAATCCCAACAGCGGCAAAAGTTCCATCTTCAATTGCCTTACCGGCCTGCATCAGCAGGTGGGTAATTTTCCCGGCGTTACGGTTGATAAAAAGTCGGGGATCAGTGTGCTGTCTCCCTCTCTTTCGGCCGAGATCATCGACCTGCCCGGCAGCTACAGCCTTTACCCCAAACGGCTGGATGAGTGGGTGGGATACAAAGTTTTACTGCAGCAGGATGCCGACATCAAAGCAGATGTGGTGGTGGCCGTTGCCGATGCCAGCAACCTGAAGCGAAACCTGCTTTTTTGCACACAGATCATTGACCTGAAAGTACCCGTGGTGATCGCCCTCACGATGATGGACCTGGCCAGCCGCAAAGGAATCAAGATAGATATACCGGCACTGGAAAGGGAGCTTGGCGTACCCGTGGTGGCCGTAAATCCGCGGAAGAACAAAGGTGTGGCACAACTGAAAAAAGCCATTGAACAAACGGCACAGCAACTGTACCAGGCGCCCGTGCGGGACTTTATTGATAATAAAGCGCTTGCTGAAGCACCTGTTGCAGCAGTAAAAAAACACCTCCTACACCTGAGTGATTATGCTGCCATCCATTACCTGATCAACCACGAATCATTCTCTTTATCGCCGCAACTGCAGGATAGTATTGAACAGATCGAGGTGGACAATAATTTTAACCCCACCAAAACACAGGCTGAAGAAATACTTCAGCGGTACGGCCGCATCCGGCAGCTCATGCAACAAACCGTTGCTGAGCCAGACCCGCTGCAAAAAACCCTTTTTACAGAAAAACTTGACAACCTGCTGCTGCATAAAGTATGGGGCTATATTATATTAGCGGTCGTATTGTTTCTCCTTTTTCAAAGTGTGTTTTGGCTGGCGCAATACCCGATGGACTGGATCGAACTCGGCTTCGCAAAGATCAGCCAGTCGCTTTCTTCTTCCATGCCGGATAACCGGTGGACGGACCTGCTCATCAATGGTGTAATTGCCGGGTTGAGCGGCATTCTTGTTTTTGTGCCGCAGATCATGATCCTGTTTGGCCTTATCACCCTGCTGGAAGATACCGGCTACATGGCCCGCATCAGTTTTCTGTCTGACCGCCTCATGCGCAGTGTGGGCCTCAATGGTAAAAGCGTGATGCCTATGATCAGCGGCTTCGCCTGTGCGGTGCCCGCCATCATGAGTGCCCGTAATATTGAAAACAGGAAGGAGCGCCTGCTTACCATACTCATCACACCACTCATGAGCTGTTCCGCCCGGTTGCCGGTGTACACCATACTTATTGCCCTTGTCATTCCGCAAACTTATCTTTTCGGTTTCCTTGGTGTGCAGGGCCTGGTAATGATGGGTCTCTACCTGCTCGGCCTTGTGATGGCGCTGATGGTAGCCTGGGTGGCCAAATGGTTTATCCATATAAAAGAAAAAAGCTTCTTCATACTCGAGCTGCCCACTTACCGTTCGCCGCGGTGGAATAATGTGCTGCCCACCATGATCAATAAGGCCCGCATTTTTATATTGAATGCCGGAAAGATCATCATGATCATCAGCCTGCTGCTGTGGGGGCTTTCTTCTTTTGGCCCCGGCAACAGTATGAGCAAGGTGACGGAACGATACGAAATTTTGAAACAACAGCCCGGTGCCAACACGGATCAGCTGAACCATGAATATCAAACGGCCAGGCTGGAAGCATCGTATGCCGGTATTTTGGGTAAAAAAATAGAACCGGCCATTGCTCCGCTTGGGTTCGACTGGAAGATCGGGGTGGCGCTCATCACTTCCTTTGCCGCCCGTGAAGTATTTGTAGGCACCATGGCCACCCTGTACAGCGTGGGAGATGATGAGGGCAGTTTATTATTAAAAGAAAAAATGAAAGCCGCTGTACGGGCCGATGGAAAACCAGTCTTCAGCCTGGCCACCGGTTTATCGCTGATGATCTTTTATGTATTTGCCATGCAATGTATGAGCACACTGGCGGTGGTAAAAAGAGAAACCCGAAGCTGGAAGTGGCCGCTGATCCAGCTTTTGTATATGACGGGGCTTGCCTACCTGCTAAGCTTTATCGTTTACCAGCTTTTTAAGTAGGCGAATTATCTGTTGTTGATTTTGGGGTTTAGATTTTAGGTTGTCGCCTCTCCGTTTTCCTTCCTCAATTATTCGTCGCATAAGGATTGTTCCATTGGTCTTCTGGTGCCAGCCAGCCTGTTGCTTTGCTGGTTGCGGTATTGACAATTACTTTTAACCACCCTTTTGAATAGCCTGTAACGGTAAATTCTCCGGTCAAATATGTTACTTCATTTACGGCTGTGCCCGGCGATGGGAGTTTATATAATTTAACCAGTGTATCGCTTTCTTTGTTGTAAACAACCAGCTTTTCTTTCCGGCTTATCCATCCTTTTACAGAATCGCCGGCTACAGCATGCATCGCATTTACAAAATACATTTCCCCTTTAGCATCAAGGATGTTTATTAAAAGAAAATCTTCCTGTTGGAAATCATGCCCCATTCTTGCAATCACTTTTTCTTTTTTTTCAGAACTGAAAATGCTGATATTATCTTTTACATCCAAACCAAGCAATGTCTGTCCGCCAGAAGTTTGCCCGAAGGCAATAACCGGCAATACCAGAAACGGAATGAGAAAC
>JAEUVM010000393.1 GCA_016787125.1 Chitinophagaceae bacterium
ATTGTAGACCACTAAGCTTCAATTGCTTAATTTTGATGCTGTTATCGGCATCGATATGCACAAATCTTCCTGGCTTGTACTTTTTATTGTCCTCTTTTCATTTGCGCTTTCCCAGGCTCCTGTTTCCAATGACCGGGCTGCACTGGTTTCTGCATATAAGAAAGCAGCCGCACAATATCACCTGGCTGATGAAACAGCAGAAGCTGCTGATGATGATGAAACAGACAAGTTAGATGCTGCCGACCAGCTGAACAGAGAGGCGTTGCAAAGCTTTGAAGCCCTTCGTCCGCAATTCAGGTCCCTTCAGCTTGATTCGCTTTATTTTCATTCCACGGTGTATACCGGACTTATTTATCACTATTTCGACAGCCTGCCTGCGGCCAAAGCCGCTTACCTTGAAGCGATCAGCCTGAAAGCGAAAATGCCACACCTGGCAGACAGTTTCCTGTTTCAGCCATTATTGTTTACCGGTGCCATCTGTTACCGTTCCGGTGAATTTGATTCTGCCTTTTATTACCTGAAAAAGGCGGAGGCCATTACTGATCTATATAGCGGAACACTTGGCGAAGAGCAACGCCTCTACAATATGCTCGGGGTGATGAACTACGAAACCGGCAATCTTGAAATGTCGAAACACTATGTGGAGAAAGCTATCGAACATCTTACCCGCCATAAAGATTATGACACGGCTTTGCTCAACAATTTCCAGTTGAACATTGCCTCTATACTTATCCGCCTGGAAAAATATGATGAAGCCGGAAAGGTGTTGCAAAATGCTGCCGGGCTGAACTTTTATCCTGATGAAGTCAATCACAAACTTGGCTATGTTGCATTGCGGAGCGGTCATTACCTCCAGGCCCTGAAGTTTTTCAACCGGGTAAAATACAGCAACAATAAAACGATTATTGAGCTGCTGCTGAATAAGAGCGAAGCATTCCAAAAAATGCAGGAAGCAGATTCGGCTGCCTTTTACCTGCTCAGTGCCAAAACGGAAAACTTTCGCTGGAACGGCAGCCGGAAAAGCATCAGTCACGGATTGATCCTGAAACAGGAAGCTGAATCACTTACTCAAAAAAAACAATACCAGTCTGCACTGCCTGTATACCAGCAAGCCATCATCCAGTTCAGCAACACGTTTGATGATACAGCCATCGCGGCCAACCCGCAGTCATTCAGCGGTACATTCGCCTATATAGATCTGTTTAATGTGCTGATTGATAAAGCAGGTGTGTTCAACATGCTATATAAGGATATAAAAGATATCAGCTACCTGGAAGCTGCACTTACCACCTACCGTTCTGCATTTAATCTGGCCTCCTATGTGGAGCGTACCTACAGCTCGGATGAAGCAAGGCTTTTTTTGGGTAAAATAAAACACAACACACACAGCAGACCTATTGATGTCAGTCTTGAATTATATGACCTCACCCTTAAAAAAGAATACCTCGAAGAAGCATACCGGTTTGATCAGCAGAATAAAGCTTCGATACTGGCCCTTAACGTTCAGACAGGTGAATTAAAAAACAAAAGCGGCACTTCCGGAGAACTGCTGCAAAACGAAGCATCGCTGAAAGCGCTTATCACACGACTTACTCTTAAAGCCGCGGTAACGGCTGACTCAGCCCTGCTCCGCAATCTTTATTCGCAGATCCGTGACAAGGAAATTGAACTTGACAGATTGCAGCCGGCCATCAATTCCCTTATCGGGCTGCAAAACATGCATATCACCGGGTATATACCTCCGGTAAAAGAGTTGCAGCAACAGCTTGATCCCTTTACCGCACTGCTTTCTTATCACTTATCAGAAAATGAACTGATCACCCTTGTTATATCGGCCAATCGTTTTGAGTATCTCAAACTGCCTCTTTCCCAGCCTTTTTTTGCTGATATCGACTCGCTGAAGAATGCCCTGCACAGCACTGCCGGGGGACGATACACCGGCTCCACTCCTGCATTAAGATTATACAACCAGCTTATTCAGCCTGCCCTGGGTTTACTTCAGCAGAAGAAAAGACTCATCATCATCCCCGACGATGAACTGCATTATCTTCCTTTTGAAGCCCTGCAAAATGGAAACAATAAATTCCTGGTGGAAATGTTTGCCGTGCAATACCAGTTTGCCACTGCTTTAGTGATGCAACCGAAAGAGGATGTGAATAATAACAGACTGCTTGCCTTTGCACCTTTTGCCTCGGCCGGATATAAAAGTGAATCAGAAAATTTTGCACCACTCCCTGCTTCCCTGCAGGAGGTCAGTCAGCTGAAAGGCACATTGCTTACTGACAAACAAGCCGGCAAGCAGCAGTTTTTACAACAGGCAAACCGGTATGGCATCATTCACCTTGCCACCCATGCAAGTATGGACAATACAGACCCGATGCGTTCCTTCATCGCCTTTTATCCCGGCGAAAGTGATCATAAACTCTATGCCCGTGAGATATATGATCTTTCGCTTGACTCAGTACAACTTATTATTCTGAGCGCCTGCGAAACCGGCAACGGACAATTGATAAAAGGTGAAGGGCTGATGAGTCTTTCACGGGTGTTTACTTATGCCGGTTGTCCAAATATCATCACTTCTTTATGGAAGGCAGAAGATAAAACCACCGCTTTCATTACGGAACGGCTTCACCATTACCTGGGACGTAAGTATACCCGCGACCAGGCGCTGCAACAGGCCAAGCTTGACCTGCTCCGCAATGAAGATATTAACCCTGCTTATAAATCACCCCGTTATTGGGCACATCTTGTATACGTGGGAAACTATCAACCCGACGTTCCTTCAAAAAACTGGTGGTGGCTGGCTATTACCATTATCAGCGGAGCCGTACTTTACCGGTTGCTGCGATTCAGAAAAAGAAAAGACAGGCCCCGCTGAAAAGCAGGGCCTGCAGACCAACTGGCAATCAAAAAGAAAGGTTTTACATAGGTCTGATCTCATCAATGGAGGGTAATAACGGGCAGATGTGTGTCTTCCCGGTTTCTTACCACCACATTATTTATAAGTGTGTCGCCATAACCATTCTGTCCGTCAATAAACACTTTATAAGTGCCTGCCCTCAATCCCACTATCTTAAACTCTCCATCATCATCATCGGGAATAGCGGTAGCGGTGTCTGCTCCGATAATTGCTTTTACTATCGGATCAGCCGCCTGTGGCAATACCCTTCCTTCTATCCGGCCCGAATTGCTCCGTGAAAAGATCTTGATACTCGATTTCAGCCTGTACCCATTGCCGCTTCCGGAGCCGCTGTTGTCAACCTGTATTGAATTGCCTGCATCAAAATCTATCCAGAAGAGAACCTGTCCGGGTGTGGTAATTTCAAAATTCGTTTCATCAAGATTTGCCACCACTTCCCTGTCTTCGTCTTTTACTTTCAGCGGGTAGCTGATACCATCTTTCATCACTGAATTACTCATACCCAGCGTAAGCCTGATCTTTTTTAACCGGGCATTCGGCAAGGTTCCGATACCAAACAGGGTGTCAAGCCCGTTGCGGAAACGCAGTATGTTATAAACACCGGGACGGATAGAAAGACTTACCCAGCCATCATTGGGCAGCGTATCATCTTCCAGCTTCACTTCCAGGCGCTGTATGTCGATAAACACACTGTCGAATACGGGCGTCTGGTGATCGGTGAGATAGATCGTTACCCCATGAGGGCGGGAAGTATCACCGGACGTTTCATTGCTTACATCCTTTTGGCAGGCAACTAAGATAAATGCGGCGGCAGCAGCCACCAGGGTAAAACCGAAAACTGTTTTCATACTCATTGATTTCATAGCACAACTGATTTTATAGGTATATGTCAACGCCGGCAGCTTCTTTGTAACCAAAAAAAAACTCCCCGTTTCCGGAGAGCTTCATTTATTAACCACAGAGAGAGCATTCTTACCAATTGAGCATTTTTACCTGCCGCATCAGTTTGCCGGATATTTTTTCATGATAAATATGCTGCGGATCTGCTTTTATTTTTTTCAGCATTGCCAGCGCTTCGCTGTATTGTTTTGCGTGGATATGTGTAAGTGCCAGGTAATATTCAGCTTCATCATTCATTACCGGTCTGTTGCTTTGTTTGTTCAGTTCCAGCACTTCTTTAAAACAGCGGGTAGCCAGGCTGTCGTTACCCGATTCAAGGGCGGCTGCACCACATAGAAACTCATCTGCAATGCTTACGTTGGCGGCTGTATCATGAATGGTAATTACAGAGGCATAGTCACCCTTGCGGTAAGCTTCAGCGGCCGGCGTCATGGCTGTCACATTATCCCGTAAGGTGCTGAGCTCATAGGTTTGGTAATTGGCACTGTATACTTTTTGGGAGGAGAGTGTGGCATACGTATAGGCCATATAGCTGCCCGCCACCAAAATAAGTGCTGCTGCCACTCCGGCCACATAGCGCAGTAACCGGCGGCTTGAAGAAATCTGTCTTACAGGGGCTATTTGCCTTTCGGACTTCTCCTGCATAATTTCCTCGTGTATACCAGCTACTTTTTCTTTAAGGCCGTAATAACGGATGGCCTCACGGGTAAGCAGGAGACTGTCGAACTGCTGACGCAGCGTTTGATCTGCAGCCAGTTGCTGTTCCAGGCTCTGCTTTTCAGTACCGGCCAGTTCACCATCGAGGTATTGCACCAGTTTATCATCCATTTCGTGTAAAGAATTATCCATGCAACAAGGTTTTCAGGGTTTCTTTTAAATATGGTTTTGACAGTATCAATTGTTCCAGTTGTTTCAGGCATTTATATTTTTTATTCCGTACCACCTGTTCATTCTCATAATCGGTTCTCTCCAGTATCTCTTTCATGGAAAGATTATCATAATAAAAAAGAACCAAAATTTTCTGACAGGTATCACCCAGTTCACCCACCAGCCTTAGTACTTCAGCCCTGCTTTCCCTGTCGGCCACCAGTTCGCTGGTATCAGGTGCCTCCCTGTCCTGTGCCCGCTCATATTTTTCTTCCCGCAGGCTGGCTCTTCCTCTTCGTTTCAGTTCATTCAGCCAGGTATGCCGGTTCAGGGAATAAAGAAAGGTTTTGACCGACGATTCTCCCCGAAACTTATCTTTCTGCACCAGGTCAATAAAACTCACCACCACTTCCTGGAAAACATCCTCTGCATCCTGCCGGCTGCCGCTGTTGTTCAGCACATACCAGCTAAGGCTGTCGAAATGCCCCTTGTAAATGGCCCTTATACTTTCCTCCATTTGTTGTCCGGAGCGCAGGTTATTCACCAGTTCCGCATCCGGGAAGTTTCGGATCACCTCCATGTTCTATTCGTAGATTTGTGTACTTAAAACCTTGTTTTGTAACCTAAACTAAGGATATTTTTTACAGAATTACCGCAAAAAAGCATCAACGGCAATGACTTACTTCGAAATGTTTGATATACCGGTACAACTGGCTGTGGATACGGCGCCGCTGGCCCGCAAGTTCTTTGAACTCAGCCGCCTCCATCACCCTGACTATTTTGCCAATGACAGTGAGGAAAAGCAGGCTGCGGCACTGGAACAATCCGCTTTGCTCAATAAAGCCTGGAAAACCTTTCAGCAACCGGATGAAACCATCAGGTACGTTCTCATGCAAAAAGGAATATTACAGGAAGAGGAAAAATATGAGCTCTCCCCATTTTTCCTGGCAGAAGTGCTGGAACTGAATGAGGCCCTGATGGATGCAGATGAACCCGGCGCTGCTGCTTCCCTGGCCGGCCGCATTGAAGAATTGCGGCTCGAAAGCTATGCCCCGGTAAAAGAAATAATCGAACATTACCAGGATGGCATCACCACCGAAAAGGAATTGCTGCAGGTAAAGGAATACTACTTCCGTAAAAAATACCTCGACCGCATGAAGCGGCAGTTAGCCCTGTGATCGTTCCTGCTGACCGTTTTATTTTAACGTAAAGCCTTCCAGGAATTTGGTATTGAAATCGCCGCTGCGGAAGCGTTCGTCTTTCATCAGCTGGAGATGGAAAGGAATGGTGGTCTTCACCCCTTCTATCACATATTCGCTCAGTGCCCGGTACATAGTATCTATCGCTTCGTTGCGGGTGCGGGCCACAGTGATCAGTTTGCCTATCATGGAATCATAATAGGGCGGTATCACATAGCCGGCGTATACATGACTGTCAACCCTTACTCCATGCCCGCCCGGCTGGTGCAATACAGTGATCTTTCCGGGTGATGGCCTGAAATCGTTGTAAGGATCTTCGGCATTGATACGGCACTCAATAGAATGCATTTGCGGGATATAATCTTCACCGCTGATCTTTTCGCCTGCAGCGATCTTTATCTGTTCTTTAATAAGATCGAAGTTGATCACTTCTTCTGTTACACAATGCTCCACCTGTATACGGGTGTTCATTTCCATAAAGTAGAAGTTGCGGTGCTTATCCACCAGGAATTCGATGGTACCCACACTTTCATAGCTGATGGCGGAAGCCGCCTTCTTGGCTGCTTCTCCCATTTTGGCACGCAGTTCATCCGTCATAAAGGGAGAAGGCGATTCTTCCACCAGCTTTTGGTGGCGGCGTTGGATGGAGCAATCCCTTTCACTGAGGTGGCACACATTGCCGTACTGGTCGCCGGCCACCTGTATTTCGATGTGGCGTGGTTCTTCCACAAATTTTTCCATGTAAATACCATCGTTCTTAAAGGCGGCAGCAGCTTCGGCTTTGGCAGTATCGTAGGCTTTTTCCAGTTCGCTTTCTTCCCACACAATGCGCATGCCTTTACCACCACCACCGGCAGTGGCTTTCAGTATCACAGGATAGCCCATGTTGCGGGCAATGCCTTTTGCCTCGTCCACACTTTGCAGCAGGCCTTCACCACCCGGTACTACGGGTACACCGGCTTTAATCATTGTGTCTTTGGCAGTGATCTTATCGCCCATGGCATTGATCATCTCCGGGGTGGGACCGATAAACTTGATGCCATGATCATTACATATTTTGGAAAAACGGGCATTCTCTGCCAGGAAGCCATAGCCGGGATGCACCCCATCTGCATTGGTGATTTCGGCGGCTGCCATGATATGCGGAATATTGAGATAGGAGTCGCCGCTTTGGGGTTTGCCGATACAAACAGCTTCATCTGCAAATTTCACATGGAGGCTGTCGCGGTCGGCAGTGGAATAGACTGCCACGGTTTTGATACCCATCTCCCGGCAGGTGCGTATAACACGGAGGGCAATTTCGCCACGGTTTGCAATCAATATCTTTTTAAACATAGACCTTATAATGTGAGAATATGAAAATGTGAAAATGAGAGAATGTGAGAACCGTTATAGCATATAGTCTTTCTTTCCTGGAAGGTTTGAAGCTACATTACCACATTTCCACATTCTCACATTTTCAAATTAGTTAGGTTCTACAAGGAACAGCGGCTGATCGTATTCCACCGGTGAGGCGTCGTCAACCAGCACTTTTACGATCTTTCCTTTTACCTCGCTTTCTATTTCATTAAAGAGTTTCATGGCTTCGATGATGCATACCACCTGGCCTGGCGCCACTTCACTGCCCACTTCTGCCAGGTTCGGCTTGTCGGGCGATGCTTTGCGGTAGAAAGTGCCAATCATCGGGCTCTTGATCGTAACTGTGTTTGACGGGGGTGCATCTGCTGTTTTTGGTTTCTCCGCTGCCGGTGCGGCGGCTTGTGCTGCTGGTGCGGCGGCCTGCGGGGCCACGGTTTGTACCGGTGCAGCATGAACAGGTGCAGCCGACATCACCTGTGTGATATGTTCTTCTTTTTGTTTTATCGTAACGCGGAAATCTTTTTGCTCAATGGTGAGCTCGCCAATATTCGATTTGTTGACCATCTTGATCAACTCCTGAATTTGCTTGAAGTCCATGTTTTTCAATTTAGTAGACGGTTTTGGTTTAAAAGAAAACCCCGGCACGCCGGAGAACGGGGCTAAGGTAATGAAATCAGCCACAGAAAATCTATGAAATTTAGCCGTTTTTGGCCAAAAAGGGGGCAAAATCAAACAAAAATGGCCCGGATTGGTTGAAATCGGGGCCATTTTGCCAAAAAGTTTATTTCTCTTCTTTCACCCTTTCCACATACTCGCCGGTCTTGGTATTGATGCGGATCATCTCGCCTTCATTTACAAAAAGAGGCACACCGATAGAAGCGCCGGTTTCGAGGGTGGCAGGCTTCAGGGTGCGGGTGGCGGTATCGCCGCGGAGGCCGGGTTCGGTATAGGTAACCTGGAGTACTATCTTATCGGGAAGTTCAGCGCCAAGCACCTGGTCGTTTTCGGTATTGATAAGCACGCCTACTTCCTGGCCTTCTTTCAGGTACTGGGGCGCATCAATGGTGCCTTCCTGCAGGGCCACCTGTTCGAAGGTTTCATTATCCATGAAGTTGTAGCCGGTATCATCTTTATACAGGAACTGGTAGTAGCGTCTTTCCACCCTTACCGGGAAGATGGTATCGCCTGAGTTCCAGGTCTTTTCGATAGAGCGGTTATTGTCAACGCCTTTCAGTTTGGCCCACACTTTTGCGGCTGCACGGGCTGTTTTGTTTTCACCAAATTCCACTACGGTATAAAGACTTCCTTCGAGGTTCAGTATCATACCGCGGCTGATGTCTGCTGTATTTGCCATTTTGTTCGCTTTGCGCCCTGGCACCTCGCCCGGGCGGTTAAGAAGTAATTTTTGAGGCCGCAAAGATAAGGCGGGGCGGTCACTAATCCGGGAAACGATTACTCTTTTATATTGCCTGGCAGACAACCCGCAAAAGTCGTTTGCAGTCCTTATCCTTCGAAAGTGCTGCTAGTCCTTTTCTTTGTCGTGATTTTAACCCATTGGCTTCGTCCAATCAGAATTCCTGGTAAAGAGAAAATTTCATAATTTGCAGACGCTTTCATTGTGGTAATAGCCGGTAGCTATTATCGTTATTACTTCCACTACACTTCCCAACCAAACACTTCCCTGTCATTCCTGGGCACTATGCGGCATGCTGCCAGCATGGGAATGACCAGTATTGTGGCCTGTTTTTAAACAATTAAAAAACATTTATGCGGTCATCTATCCATGTATTGGGGGTCTGCTTTATTCTTTTGCCTTTGGCAATGGAAGAAACAACAATAGCTCCTGTCAATGAAAACTTCCTGCGGTTCGAGATTCCGGTAGTGAAATACCAGCCACCTCTGGCAAACAATTTTAATGATATAGCCCACCAAAATCAATTGGGCTGGTATAGCAGCGTAACAAAAGAGCAGCTACAGTCAAAAGAATCCCTTGAGAACAGTAGCTGGTATGCCGGAGCCCTTCAGCATATTGAAGCCAGCGAATACCAGTTTAAGTGGGAAGAAAAATATAAAGCCTATTGCACTCCCAACCGTAAAAACAACCTTCGTTTCTTTTATGATGAAAAAGGTTTTACTGTAGAACCGGCCCGTACTAAAATACCACTGGTGAAAGAAGAGCCGGGCCAAACCTTATCCGAAGATCAATACAAACATATTCCCGACTGGAAAGTAGCTTTTAATCTCGACAGGCAATTGATTGCAAACGGCCATTGGCAGGTAAAAGATGATAAAGCGGAGTATATAACAGACCAGCTTACGATACAATATATTAATGGCAAAGAAGGCATGCGGCAGAACTTTATTGTGCCGGCCCCGCTGACAGGTAATGATGAACTGCAGATTGATTTTAGCGTACAAACAAAACTCGAAACGTACCTGCATGGCAACCAGTTGCAGTTTATCCACCCGGTAGCCGGCAATGTGCTGAACTATGCCGGATTGAAAGTGTGGGATGCAGCAGGAAAAGAACTTCCCGCTGAACTGCAAAAAAGTAAAGAAGGTTATTGCATAAAAGTAAATACGGAAACGGCTGTATATCCGGTAACTATTGATCCGCTGAGCAGTACACCCGATGAAATACTGAATGAAGCGAACCAGACATTAGCGCAGTTTGGATTCAGCGTGGCTTCTGCAGGTGATGTAAATGGCGATGGATACAGCGATGTGGTAATAGGGGCGTTAAGCTTTGACGATGGCGGTAACAACAATGAAGGCCGGGCTTTTGTTTACTATGGTTCACCAGCCGGTTTATCGAACCTTGCGGACAGGATACTGCAAGATGCCAACCAGGCCGACGCACTATTTGGTGTAAGTGTGGCTTCTGCCGGTGATGTAAACGGAGACGGCTACAGCGATGTGATCGTCGGGGCTCATCGTTTTGACGACGGCGGTAATATTGATGAAGGCCTGGCTTTTGTCTATTATGGTTCATCAGCCGGTTTATCGGCTTCAGCAAACAGTACACCAAACGATGCGGACCAGGCCGATGCTTTTTTTGGCCGGAGTGTTTCTTCAGCCGGGGATGTGAACAACGATGGATACAGCGATGTGATCATTGGAGCCGTTTTGTATGATGGCGTCAATGCTGATGAAGGCCGTGCTTTTATATATTATGGATCAGCTGCAGGCCTGTCGGCTTCGCCAAACAGTATTGTGGATGATGCCAACCAGGCAGGTGCACAACTTGGGTCATCTGTAGCTTCTGCCGGAGATGTAAATGGTGACGGTTTCAGTGATGTATTAATAGGAGTGCCGTCTTTTAACAACGGCGCCAACCTGCGGGAAGGACGGGTATTTGTATATTATGGTGCCGGGGCGGGCATTCCGGGTTCTCCCAGTATTATTCTCGGAGTACCTAACCAGGGTACGATGAGATTCGGCACCAGCGTAGCCTCTGCCGGTGATGTAAACGGGGATGGGTTCAGTGATGTGGTGATAGGAGCGCCGCTTTTCGACGATGGCGCCAACCTGCGGGAGGGCCGCGCCTTTGTTTTCCACGGATCAGCCGCAGGTTTATCTGCTTCGCCTGCCACCATATTGAGTGATGGCAACCAGGCCAATATTTCTTTTAGTTCCAGTGTGGCCTGTGCCGGCGATTTGAATGGAGATGGTTACAGCGATGTGGTCATCGGGGCGCCTGGTTACAATGATGACGCTGCTAAAGAAGGAGCCGCTTTTGTATATTATGGTTCGGCAACAGGCCTTTCAGCCACATTCAACTATAAATTGGATGATGCCAACCAGGCAGATGCCCAGTTTGGCACCAGTGTAGCTTCGGCCGGGGATGTAAACGGCGATGGTTTTAGCGATGTGATTGTTGGTGCACCGCTTTATTCTGATGGTGCTAATTTATCTGAAGGCTGGACCTTTGTTTATCATGGTGCAGCAGCGGGCTTATCAGCCTTACCTGTCAGCGCCCTTGATACAGACCAGTTCGCTGGTTTAGGTTATAGTGTGGCTTCGGCCGGAGATGTAAATGGCGATGGTTTTAGCGATGTGATCATTGGAGCACCATTTCTTGATGATGGCGGTTTTAGCATTGAAGGCCTTGCATTTGTCTATCATGGATCGGCTGCAGGCCTTTCAACGATACCTAACAGCACCCTGGATGATGCCAACCTGGATAATTCATTTTTTGGTTTTAGCGTAGCCTCAGCCGGAGATGTGAACGGCGATGGGTATAGCGATGTGATCATCGGGGCATTCCGTTATACTGATGGTCTTAATACAGATGAAGGCCGTGCCTTTGTTTATTATGGATCGCCGGCAGGTTTGTCGGCCTCGCCGAACAGTATCCTGCATGATGCCGATCAGGCAAATGCACTGTTTGGCTTCAGTGTAGCTTCAGCCGGTGATGTGAATGGTGATGGATACAGCGATGTGGTCGTCGGCGCCTATACCTATGATGATGGTCCTAATACGGACGAAGGCCGTGCCTTTGTATATTATGGATCAGTTGCCGGCCTTTCAGTTTTAGCCAACAATATTCCCGATGATGCTAACCAGCCCGGCGCAGGTTTTGGGGCCAGCGTGGCCTCCGCCGGCGATGTCAATGGCGATGGTTTCAGTGATGTGATCATCGGGGCATCATTTTATGATGATGATAATAGTGATGAAGGGAAGGCCTTTGTCTATTATGGGTCAGCAGCGGGTTTATCAGCCTTGCCTGTTAGTACTCCGGATGATGCCAACCAGCTAAATGCAAATTTTGGGAGCAGTGTGGCATCAGCCGGCGATGTGAACAGCGATGGTTTCAGTGATGTGATCATCGGGGCTTATAATTTTAACGATGGAGTTAACGGAATTACAGGTGGGGCCTTTGTATATCATGGTTCAGCAGCAGGATTATCTGCCTCCCCAAACAGCATACTCGATGATGCTAATAACACAGGCGCACTTTTTGGCTACAGCGTAGCTTCGGCCGGTGATGTCAACGGCGATGGATACAGCGATGTTATCATCGGGGCGCCATTTTATGATAGCGCTAATAGCGATGAAGGCAGGGCCTTTGTATATCATGGCTCAGCAGCAGGATTATCTGCCTTACCTGTTAATACCCCGGATGATGCCGGCCAGGCAAATGCCTGGTTCGGCTGGAGTGTAGCCTTTGCCGGAGATGTGAATGGCGATGGCTATAGTGATGTGATCATCGGTGCACCAAATTATGATAATGGCCGTGCCTTTTTATACTATGGAAACGATGCGCCTCTGACGAATACACGATACAATATCCGGCTGTATAATGCTGATGGCATTACCCCCGTCAACCAAACTAATTTTAATCAGCTCAATTTTAATGCAGGTCTTTATTCCCGGTTTTTCCTCGGCAGGCAAAGAGTAAAAATGGTTTGGGAAACCCGGGTCAGCTACGGCACATTCAGCGGTACTCCTATTACCAATAGTGTTTCATTCACTTCTGAGCAGCCGGTTTTTACCAGCCTGGCAGGAGGTATAGAGTTTAAGAGTCTTATTGCCAAAATACCGGGCGCCCGCTATACCAAGATAAGGGCAAGGGTAAAATATTCTCTCGCTACTGCCATTACCGGCCAGGTATATGGCCCCTGGCGCTATATCCTCTCCCCTGTGGATGGTAATAACCGGGCCGTATTGCCGGTTGAGTTGTTATCTTTTAAAGCTTCCTGGATCGAAAAAGGCAAAACAGCAACTATAGATTTTACCACCGACAAAGAGGATGGCACTACCTGTTGCTTTGATATTGAAAAAAGCACAGACGGGATAAATTTTGTAACCATCGCCGGTTTACCGGCAACAAACGCACCCGGCATACAGCGATACCATTACCTGGATAACAATGCAACAGCAGGCAAGCAATACTACCGGTTAAAAATAAAGGATAAGGATGGCGGGGTGAAGTACAGCAACATTGCACTATTACAACATAACGGTGCTGCAGAGATCATTGCCTTTCCCAACCCGGCAACTGATGTGCTTCAACTGGAGCTCAACAAAAATTACGACAGGCTGGATATTTCGATACTCAACAGTGCAGGACAACTGGTAAAACAACTGAATAAACTGCCGGGCAATACCCAACTGGTAAAGATACCGGTAAGCGAATTACCTCCCGGTGTTTATTGGCTGCAATTGCAAAGCGGGCAAGAAAAACAGACCATACAATTCATTAAACAATAAAAAAGCTAACAGCGGCGCGGCAGCTATTGCCCGCCGCTGTTGTTATCTACCTTATTTAAACGAATTAACTACTATGAAAAGAACATTTTCGCTGGTGGCAGCGGCATCCCTGCTGCCATTAATAAGCATGATCAATGAACCTGTACCTGGTGAAAACAGCCCCGTCAGGCTTACCGTACCCCGGATAACCCTTAACCAGGGTATGGCAGGAGCATCCGGTAAACAGAAAGAAAATTTTTCTCCTGATTCTTTACAGCACAGCAGTTGGTACAGCGATGTGCTGCAGCATATTGAAGCCAGCGAATATCAATTTAAATGGGAAGAAAAATACAAATCCTATAGTACTCCCAACCGGAAAAACAACCTTCGTTTTTTTTACGATGAGAAAGGCTTTATAGTAGAACCAGCCCGTACTAAAATACCGCTGATGAAAGAAGAGCCCGGGCAAACCTTATCTGCATCGCAATACAAGCATATTCCCAACTGGAAGATATCCTTTGAACTGGACAGTAAACTTATAAAAGATGGCTGCTGGAAGGTGAACAAGAACAAAGCGGAATACACCACTGATAAGCTGACTGTGCAATACATTAACAGCAAAGAAGGCATGCGGCAGAACTTTATTGTGCCGGCCCCGCTGACAGGTAACGATGAACTGCAAATTGACTTCAGCGTACAAACAAAACTCAAAACATACCTGCACGGCAACCAGTTGCAGTTCATTCATCCAAAGACTGGTCATGTAATGAACTATGACGGGCTGAAAGTGTGGGATGCAGCAGGCAAAGAATTGAAGGCTGAATTACAAAAGACCGGCACAGGTTATTGTATAAACGTTGACGCCAAAGATGCAGCTTATCCTGTTACCATTGACCCCCTGAGCAGTGCGCCTGATAAAATATTGAATGATGCGAACCAGGCAGGCGCCCAGTTTGGTACCAGTGTAGCTTCCGCCGGTGATGTAAATGGCGATGGATACAGTGATATGATCATTGGGGCGCCTAATTACGATGATAATAATGCAGATGAGGGCCATGCCTTTGTATACTATGGTTCAATAGCCGGATTATCTTCTACGGCAAACAGCATACTTGATGGTGCCGACCAGGCTGATGCATTGTTTGGTTACAGCGTTTCTTCTGCAGGCGATGTAAATGGCGATGGATACAGCGATGTGATTATCGGGGCCCCTTTTTATGATGATGGGGGTAATAATAACGAAGGCCGGGCTTTTGTTTACTATGGTTCTGCAGCAGGGTTGTCAGCATTGCCCAACAGTATGCCCGATGATGCTGACCAGGCAAATGCCCGTTTTGGCACAAGTGTGGCGCTCACAGGCGATGTGAATCGGGACGGGTATAGTGATATTATTATCGGTGCGCCGCTTTATGATGATGGAGGCAATAATAACGAAGGCCGGGCATTTGTTTACTATGGCTCTGCAGCAAGATTGTCGGCATCGCCCGGCAGTACGCTGGATGATGCTGACCAGGGAGGCGCACAATTCGGAACATCCGTAGCCAGTGCCGGCGATGTGAATGCAGACGGATATAGTGACATAGTCATTGGAGCTCCGTTTTATGGTCCTTCCGGCGAGGGATCACCGCCGGAAGGAAGGACCTATATTTATTATGGTTCTCCTGCAGGTTTGCCAGCTTCACAGAACGTTACTTTATCTATCAGCAATCAAGGCGGGATCAGGTTTGGACAGAGCGTTTCCACGGCCGGCGATGTGAATGGCGACGGCTATAGTGATGTAGTTATTGGAGCTCCGTTTTATGATAATGGCGCCAATATCAGTGAAGGCCGTGCATATGTTTACTATGGTTCCGCTGCAGGTTTACAACTAAACCCTGCATCGCTTTCCCTGACTACCAGCCAGTCAAGCGCATTCTTCGGATTGAGCGTAGCATGCGCAGGTGATGTGAACGGTGACGGTTATAGTGACATCGTTGTTAGCGCCCCGGGATATATTGATAATGGGAATGTATTCGAGGGCCGGGTTTTTGTGTACTATGGTTCAGCTTTATCTACAGGTATAGGTTTTATGCCTGACCGTACCCTTGGTGATGCTAACCAGGCAAATGCTTTTTTTGGCTGGAGCGTAGCTTCTGCCGGTGATGTAAATGGTGATGGCCTCAGCGATGTGATTGTTGGTGCAAGAGGTTTTGATGATGGAGCCAATACGGACGAAGGCAACTGTTTCATTTATCATGGTTCGGCAGCAGGCCTTTCTGCCGAACCTTTTGAGATAGAGAATAATGGGCTACAGTACCAAAGCTATTATGGTATCAGCCTTTCATCGGCCGGCGACATCAATGGAGATGGTTACAGCGATATATTAATAGGAGCTTATTCTTATACCGATGACTTTACAGACGAAGGTTTGGTGTTTGTAAAGTATGGGTCTTCATCTGGTTTCATCCAGGGTGTTGAATCCCTTAGTGAGGCCAACCAGG
Source organism: Chitinophagaceae bacterium (assembly GCA_016787125.1). Lineage (GTDB taxonomy): Bacteria > Bacteroidota > Bacteroidia > Chitinophagales > Chitinophagaceae > JJ008. The sequence goes on from JAEUVM010000393.1 coordinate 15,918, forward strand.
GTTTCGCTTATTTTGGTTTCAGTGTAGCGGCTGCCGGCGATGTAAATGCTGATGGCTATGCCGATGTTATTGCAGGCGCCTTCCAGTACGATAATGAAAGTACGAATGAGGGGGCGGCGTTCCTGTACTATGGGTCTCCGGCAGGAATAAAAACAATACCACCTGCAATACTGGAACCGGCCAACCAGCAGGATGCCAACTTTGGTTTAAGCGTGGCTTCAGCCGGCGATGTAAATGGCGATGGTTATAGCGATGTGATCATAGGAGCACCCAATTACAATGGCAGCAATACCGATGAAGGCCGTGTGTATATTTATCATGGTTCTGCAACAGGTATATCATCATCACCTGCCATTTCTTTTAGCGATGCCGGCCAGGGCGCCGCAGGTTTTGGTTACAGTGTGGCCTCAGCCGGTGATGTGAATGGCGATGGCTTCAGCGATGTGATCATCGGCGCATCCGGTTTTGATGATGGAGCAAATACCAACGAAGGCCGTGTCTTTATACACCATGGATCGGTAACGGGTATAAACGCCGTTGCTGCAGGAGTGCTGGATGATGCCAACCAGGCAGATGCTGCCTTTGGCTATAGCGTGGCTTCTGCCGGCGACGTAAATGGCGACGGGTACAGCGATGTGATCATCGGGGCGCCGTTTTATAATGATGACTTTAATGACGAAGGCGTAGCCTATCTCCATTATGGTTCATCAGCAGGATTATCTCTTCCGGCCAACCGAACGTTGAATAATGCCAACCAGGCCGGTTCTCTTTTTGGTTATAGTGTGGCCTCTGCGGGCGATGTTAATGGTGATGGATACAGCGATGTACTGGTGGGCGCCCCGCTGTATGACGAACCTGCACTTGCCAACACAGGCCGGGCATATGCATATTACGGATCGGTAACGGGTATTCCTGCCGCACCTGATGTAACATTCGATAGCGCTGATGAAGCTGGAGAACAGTTTGGACAAAGTGTAAGCTCGGCCGGAGACATGAATGGTGACGGGTACAGCGATGTGATCATCGGTGCACCTCTTTTTGATGGCACTCCTGCACTGGCAGATGAAGGCCGCTACTTCCGGTACACCGGCGGTGTAAATGAAACCCAGGCCGGCCTCTTAAATAAGCGCAACAATGTACGATTGTATAATACCGATCTTACCACACCGGTAAATCGCACCAATTTCGGGCTTTCCAGTTTCGGAACAGGACTTTTCAGCAGGTCTTTTTTAGGAAGGCAGCATGGAAAAATGGTATGGGAAACAAGGGTAAGCTATGCTGCATTCAGCGGCATACCTATTACCAACAGCGTATCCTTTACGGCAGAGCAAACTTCTTTTACAGATCTTTCTAACGGCGTTGAACTAAAAAATCTTGTTGCCAAAGTACCTGGGGCCAGGTACACCAGAATAAGGGCAAGGGTAAAATATGCACTTGCCACAGCTATCACCGGCCAGGTATATGGCCCCTGGCGGTCTATCCTTTCACCTGTTGAGGGAAACAACCTGGCCGTATTGCCGGTCGAGCTGTTATCCTTCAAAGCATCCTGGATACAGAAGGGGAAAACAGCCACTATTGATTTTACCACCGATAAAGAAGATGGTACCACCTGCCGCTTCGATATTGAAAAAAGCACAGACGGGATAAATTTTATAACCATCGCCGGTTTACCGGCAACAAACGCACCCGGCATACAGCGATACCATTACGTGGATAACAATGCAACAGCAGGTAAGCAATACTACCGGTTAAAAATAAAGGATAAGGACGGCGGGGTGAAGTACAGCAACATTGCATTATTACAACATAGTGGTACTACAGAGATCATTGCCTTTCCCAACCCGGCAACTGATCTGCTGCAACTGGAACTGAACAAAAATTACGACAAACTCGACATAGCAGTGCTGAACAGCGCCGGACAGTTGGTAAAAAGGCTGAATAATTTAGCCGCCAATAACCGGCTGATAAAAATACCGGTAAGCGAATTATCCCCGGGTGTTTATTGGTTGCAGTTGCAAATCGGTACCGACAAGCAAGTGCTCCAATTTGTAAAACAGTAAAGCTGAATGCAAAAATTATATAACAAATAAATAAAAGAGCGGCATTTTCAGTACCTTGATCATCTATTCGTTTTTAAACACCTGTTATTTCCCCATAACTCTTCCTGGCCGTATTACACTTCCATGGTCATTTCAGGCAACCGTTATTGTGTTCATCAATAGCGGAAGTGGTCAGCATTGTTGCCATTTTTTGAACTATTAAAATACACCTTGTATGCAGTCTCCAATCCAGTTACTGGCGGCTTGCTTTATCCTTGTGCCTATGGCTATGAAGGAAAAAGCGCCTGTTGCCCCCCATGTAAATTCAGCCCGGTTTCGTATTCCTGTAATTAAACATCAGCCAGCTCCTGCGAATAATGGAATGGTTGATACAGCCTCGCTAAAAAAGTCGGGCTGGTACAGCAACGCATTAAAAAATATTGAAGAAAGTGAATACCAGTTTAGCCGGCAGGAAGATAGCAAAACATGGTACACAGCCAACCGGCACCAGGGCCTCCGCTTCTTTTATACTGAAGAAGGGTTCACCGTGCAGCCGCGAACCATACAGTTCCCTGTTGATGAAAACGATGGTAGGGCCATGCCCGGTAAAACAAAATACCGGCACCTCCCGGGTTGGAAAATACAATTCGGGCTGGATAGAAGTTATATAAATAATGGCCATTGGCAGGTCAGTGGTAATACCGCAGAATATATTACCCCGTCTGTCATTGTACAATATATTAATAACAAAGAAGGGATGCGGCAGAACTTTATTGTGCAAAAGCCATTGCAGAATAATGGTGAGCTGAACGTTGGGTTCAGCATTAAGACAAAACTGAAAGTAATTGTAAAAGATAACCGGCTGCAGTTCTTTCATAACAAAACAAATGTGCTGAACTACCACGACCTGCGGGTGTGGGACGCTTGTGGTAAACCGCTGGCTGCTTATTTCAAAGAAAATAAAAGCGGGGGCTATTTCATCTGTGTAGATGCAAAAGATGCAGTGTATCCTGTTATTATAGACCCGGTAAGCACTACCCCCGCCGCTATGCTCGAAAGCAATCAGGCAAATGCAAACATGGGTATATCGGTATCGGGCGCAGGCGACGTAAATGGCGATGGATATAGTGATGTGATCGTGGGAGCATATTTATATGACAATGGCCAGAGTAATGAGGGATCAGTTTTTATTTATCATGGAGCAGCATCAGGTATCAATACTGTATCGGCCGCAAGAGTGGAATCAAACCAGGTCAATGCTAATTTGGGATGGTCTGTGCAAAGTGCAGGGGATGTAAATGGGGACGGATACAGTGATATTGTAGCAGGAGCCCCGGCGTATAGCAATGGACAGGTATCTGAAGGAGCAGCTTATGTATATTATGGATCGGCAACAGGTATCAATACGGTTGCCGCTGCTATCCTTGAAAGTAACCAGGCCGATGCCTATATGGGAGCTGCTGTAGCAGGAGTTGGTGATGTGAACAGGGATGGCTACAGCGACATAATCGTTGGAGCATATGGATATGATAACGGTGAAGATGGTGAAGGCTTTGTATTTATATATCATGGTTCTGCTTCAGGCATTAATACTACTCCCGCTGCAACAGCAGAAAGCAACCAGGTTGATGCGCAATTGGGTATTTCCGTGGCCGGCGCCGGTGATGTGAATGGCGATGGATACAGTGATGTGATCGCATGCGCTTCAAGATATACTAACGGGCAGATAAATGAAGGAGCAGGATTTGTTTATCATGGTTCTCCGGCAGGTATTAATTCTACTGCGGCAGCCAGGGTGGAGAGCAACCAGGTTGATGCATATATGAGTTCGGTAGCCGGTGCCGGTGATGTGAACGGCGATGGCTATAGCGATGTGATCGCAGGTGCATACGCCTATGATAATGGTCAGAGTGGCGAAGGAGCATCCTTCATTTATCATGGCTCAGCGGCTGGCGTCAGCACTACAGCAGCCCTCAGGCTTGAAATCAACCAGGCAAGTGCCCAGTTTGGAAGTTCGGTTAGTTGTGCCGGAGATATAAACGGCGATGGTTATAGCGATGTGATCATCGGATCACCTGCGTATGACAATGGAGAAAACAACGAGGGGGGTGCATTTGTTTACCTCGGATCCGCTACAGGTATAAACAGTGCAACCGGCACTATCCTGCAGTCAAACCAGGTAAGTGCCAGGCTGGGTGCTTCTGTAGCAGCCGCTGGGGATGTAAATGGCGATGGATACAGTGATGTGATTGCGGGTGCTTTCTTGTATGATAACGGGGAAACAGATGAGGGAGGTGCATTTGTATATCATGGATCGGCAGCAGCCCCCCCCCTCAATGTAAACTCTATTTTGCAAAGTAATCAGGTCTTAAGTCAAATGGGTGTCTCTGTAGCATCTGCAGGAGATGTAAACGGAGACGGATACAGTGATGTAATTGCCGGAGCAGTTGGTTACGACAATGGCCAGTCAAACGAGGGGGCTGCTTTTATATTTCATGGCTCAGCAACCGGCATCAGCACAGTAATCAATGCGCAGGTTGAAAGTAACCAGGCAAATTCACAGTTCGGCTGGTCAGTGGCCGGTGCAGGTGATGTGAACGGCGACGGGTACAATGATATTGTAGTTGGGGCATCGCAATATAATGGCGTTGGGGCCATCCTGATTTACCATGGGTCGGCCACAGGTATCAGTACAATTCCCGCAGCGATTATAGAGAGCGGCCAGGCAGGGGCTGGTTTAGGGATATCCGTCGCAGGGGCAGGAGATATAAATGGAGATGGATTTAGTGATGTAATAGCCGGTGCCTATGCATATGATAATGGCCAAAATGGTGAAGGTGCAGCCTTCATCTATTACGGTTCAAACACGGGTACCGTTAGTGCACCAAATACACGGCTGGAAAGCAACCAGGTAAATGCCGCTTTCGGGAATGCAGTTGCAGGCGCCGGAGATGTGAATGGCGATGGTTTCAGCGATGTAATAGTTGGCGCCAGATTATATGATAATGGCCAGGCGGAAGAAGGCGCAGTTTTCATTTATCATGGTTCGACTGCCGGTATTATAACCACTCCTGTAACCTTTCTTGAATGCAACCAGGCAGGAGCAGAAATGGGATACTCTGTAGCAGCAGCAGGAGATATTAACGCCGATGGGTACGGGGATATAATAGCAGGCGCCTACTTGTATGATAATGGCCAAACGGATGAAGGTGCTGCTTTTATATACCATGGTTCGGGCAGTGGTATCAGCAATATCGCCTCTGCTATGATAGAAAGCAACCAGAATAATGCTGTTTTGGGCATATCAGTAGCAGGAGCCGGCGATCTTAACGGGGATGGATATGCAGATGTAATGGCCGGAGCAGTTAATTATATGAACGGGCAGATATCAGAAGGCAGTGTTTTTATTTATGATGGTTCCCCTGCTGGCATCAGCACAATACCCGTTATTCTTGAAAGTAACCTCTTTGGTGGACAATTGGGCAGTTCCGCGGCATGCGCAGGAGATGTGAATGCCGATGGATATAGTGACCTTATCATAGGTGCAAGCGGATATAGTAACCCTGAAGCAACTGAAGGTGCCGCCTTCATCTACCACGGCAATAATCCCGGAACCGGTATACGAAACAATCTCCGCCTCTATAACGCTGACCTCATCACACCGATGCAGCAAAGTAATGTTGCCGATCCCAATTTATTTGGCGCTGGTCTGTATACCAAATCACCACAAGGAAGACAAAAAGGAAAACTGGTATGGGAAACAGTAGCCAACGGCAACCCTTTCAGCGGAAGCCTTATTACCAACAGCGTTTCCTTTACCACCCAGTCAACCACTTTTGCTGATCTCGGGCTAACTGGTACTGAATTAAAAAAACAGGTGGCAAAAAGAGTACCTGCCAAAGCTACTTATATAAGGGCAAGGGTAAAATATGATCTCACCACTTCCATTACCGGGCAGGTATATGGCCCATGGCGATATCCAACTGGTTTTCTTCAAGGCAGAAGAGATGTTGGCTCAGTAGCACTGCCTGTTAAGTTCATTGCTTTTACCGTTCAGAAAAAAAATGACAAGACATTGCTCCGCTGGATAACAGCAGAAGAAACAGCGGGTGTAAAATATGAAGTGCAGCACAGCACCGATGGCATACATTTTACCACTATTCAAATACTGCCTTCACTCAATACCAGCCGCAGTGAATATGAATGGCTGCATGCCGGCCCATCCAAAGGAAATAACTATTACCGCATACGGGCCACAGAGCTTGACAAAGAAGTATTCACCACCACACGCCAGCTTACATTCGGCTGGAAGGAGTTCATCACCATCTATCCCAACCCGGTACGCAGCGGTGGTATGCTGACTGTAACGACAACGCTATTGCAATCATACACCACCATACAATTGCTCGATACAGAAGGAAGATTACTGCAAAACTATAAAGTATCGCCCGCTGCATCCTCTGCTGGTATAAAACTTCCTGAATTACCCGCAGGGGTGTATTTTTTGAAAATACTCGATGGAGAGAATAAACTGACCGGTACCGGCACTATCACTGTAACAAGGTAATATCTTACTGATGATCTGATACCGGCCAGGCAGCCCCGGAAATCCGGGGCTGCTTTTATAACGGCCGGTCGTCGGGCCCGGTTCAGCTTACGCAGGTCCCGGGTATTATCTGTCAAAACAGCTTATATTCGCCTACATGCCTTCTATCTGTATGAGATCATCACTAACCAGCATGCTTATCGCAGGCGTACTGCTTTCTGCAGTACAGGTTTCAAAAGCACAACTGGTTATCACCGATGCGCCTAATGCGCTGGCCCTGGCACAGCGGCTGGTGGGTGATGGCGTTACCATCAGCAACGTAAGTTTTACCGGCAACCTGCAAATGACCGGTTTTTTCAACAACACCGGCGGCGGTACCAATATCCCTATTGACAGTGGCATCATCCTTACCAGCGGAAGGGCCCGCTCCACCCCCGCTGCCATTGGTGTGAATGGTAATGGCATATCGGCCGCCTTCCTCGAAGATGCTGATAATGCCTGGGGCCTTCCCGGCGATGCCAACCTGGCCACGGCTATCGGGCTGCCCGCATCAGACCTTGAAGATGCCTGTGTGCTGGAGTTTGATTTTACCCCGCTGGGTGACAGTATCAAGTTCAATTATGTATTCAGTTCGGAAGAATACACTCCCGCCTATGTATGTGATTTCAATGATGCATTTGCCTTTTTTATTTCCGGACCCGGTATCACCGGACTGAAAAACATTGCCCTTGTTCCCAATACCACCATCCCGGTATCTATATTTAATGTAAATGATGTACCCGGTGGCGGTTGTCCAAACAATATTGCCTATTACATCAATAACCGGCTGAATACTTTTTGCAATCACGATGGACATACCACCCTGCTTACCGCCAAAGAAAGGGTGCAGCCCTGTCAGACCTATCATCTTAAACTGGTGATCTCGGATGTGGGTGATGATCTATTTGATTCCGGTGTGTTTCTGCAGGCAAGAAGCCTCAGTTCCCCTATTGCCGGTATTACCAATCTTACGCAAACCGATCCTGCCACCGGCCTCAGCTACCTGGTGGAAGGCTGTGCCACCGGCGCTTTCAATATCAGAAGGGCCAGAAAAGACCCGGTGCCTTTAAGCATACAACTTTCTTATGGGGGTACCGCTATCAATGGTGTTGACGTGGCCCTGCTTCCCTCTTCAGCAGTAATACCTGCCAACGACAGCATTGTTACCATCTTCGTGAATCCCACGATGGACCTGGTACCCGAAGGCATCGAAACACTGAAGATATATGCACTGGCAGGTTGCGCCTTTGGCCCGCCTACCGACAGCACACTGATTCAATTGCGTGATTATGATATTCTCGACCTGGTGCCTGATACGGCCACCATTTGCCGTAATGCTTCCATACAACTGACCGCCACCACAGGCTACACCACGTACCAGTGGAACCCTGATCCTACGCTCAGCAGCACAACGATCAGAGATCCTGTGGCCACACCGGTAAACAGTGCCACCACCTATATCTGCACGGCCAATGTGGGCACCTGCAATGCACAGGATTCTGTGCTGATTCTTTGGAATGATATTGAATTTATTTCCAAACAGGATATTTTCTGCCGCAATGGCACCAATGGTAATATCAAAGTAGCTGCCGGGCCTGAATGGGCACACCCGATCGAATTTTCTTTAGACGGGATCAACTGGCAATCCGACAGCAGTTTTTATAACCTGCCCGTTGGCAATTATTATGTAAAAGTGCGCAATGCCAGTTGTATTGACAGTATCCTCGTTTCATTGGTACAATCTTCCCCCGACCTGGTGATTGACAGCGCCATTCCGGCCGATGCCAGTTGCTCCGGTGCGGCAGACGGCCAGATCAATATTTCTGCCAGTGGCGGTACCGGCCCTTACACCTATTCTATTGATGGTACTAATTTCCAGCCTGCCTCTCTTTTTAATGTGGTGCATGGGCCTTATACGGTTACGGTAAAAGATGTAAACGGATGCCTGCAAACAAGTCCTGTAGTTGTGGCTTTAAATAATACCGTTACCGTGGATGCAGGTATTGACAACCCCAGTATCTGCGAAGGAAAAAGCTATATCATGCCCGCTGTTTCTAATGGTACCAGCTTTGCCTGGACACCGGCTGCCACGCTTTCCAATGCTGCTATACTTACACCAACAGCTACACCCACAGTTACCACCAAATACTATATCACAGCCACCACGGGTATCTGCAATCGTATTGATTCGGTTACGGTGGATGTACGCCCTGCTCCCATCGCCAATGCCGGGCCTGATGCGGCTTATTGTTATGGTAAAGTATTTCAGCTTGATGGTTCCGGTGGTGCCACGTATGAATGGTCGCCTTCTACGTATATCGTTTCATCAGTAACGGATGAAGATCCTTCGGTAAAATCAACCGCACCGATTACTTACCGGCTTTATGTAACAGATGCCACTGGTTGCCGCTCGCTTACGGACGATGAAGTACGCATTGATGTGGTGCCTGCGGTAAAACTATTTGCCGGCAGAGACACCGTAGCCGCCATTGGTCAGCCGATACAATTAAATGCGGTGGAACTGAATGCTTCCGGTGTAACGCAATACACCTGGACACCGGCCGACTACCTGAGCAACCCGCTTATTGCCAACCCCATTGCCACCCTTCCTCGTGATATGCGCTATATAGTAACCGGTACCACACCCGAAGGCTGTGAAGGCAAGGATGATATTTTTATTAAAGCCTATAAAGGTCCTGAGATATATGTGCCTTCCGGCTTTACTCCTGATAATAACGGATTGAATGATGTACTGCGGCCGATACCGGTGGGCATTAAAGAATTCAGGTTCTTCCGGGTATTTAACCGTTGGGGGCAACTGGTGTTCTCCACCTCCGATCCCCGCCGTGGCTGGGATGGCACCATCAATGGTGTGCCGCAACCTACCGGCTCCTTTGTATGGATGGCCGAAGCGGTTGACTTCCGCGGCAATGTGATCACCCGGAAAGGCGTATTTACCATCATCCGCTGACAACCCCGAAGCCGCAAACGCTATCTTTGCTGCATGAGAAAAACAATATTGCTCACTGTTCTCGTTGTATCAGTATCCGCCCTTTTTGCGCAGCAAGACAGTATTCAGCCTCCGTATAAAAAGTTTCCTGTTTACCCTCCGGCCAAACTGTTGCTGCCGGATAATACTTCTTACTACACCAAAGATGATCTGCCAAAGAAGAAACCCGTGATGCTGATGCTGTTCAGTCCGCAGTGTGAACACTGCCAGCATGAAACAGAAGTGATGACAGCCAATATGGATAAATTCGACAACGTTCATATTGTAATGGCCACCACGGCACCGATGCCGGAACTGCTGGCCTTCCGGGAGAAATACAAACTGACACAATTTGATAATATCGTGCTGTGCCGCGACCAGGATTTCTTTCTCTTCACCTTTTTTGCCTTGCACAATTTTCCCTTCCACGCTTTTTACAACAAGAAGAAAGAACTGATCTCTGCCTTTGAAGGCTCGATGACGCTGGAGAAAGTGCTGAGTCAGTTTGGGAAGTAGGTCTCAGTTGTGAGTTATGAGTTATGAGTTACGAGTTTTGAGTTGCGAGTTTTGAGTTGCGAGTTGCGAGCCTGCTTGCCGGGATTTCCGTATTTCCACATTCCCACATTTACACATTCGCACATTCCCCCATTTCCACACCTGTCCCGGCCATCCGGGATTTGCATATTTACACATTTTCACATCAGCAAATTGGCTATTTAACTACCTTTGCCCCGCAAATTCATTCCTCACATAATAAATCTCTTTTCATGAAAGTAACTGTAGTAGGTGCGGGTGCGGTAGGTGCCACCTGTGCTGATAATATTGCCCGTAAAGAACTGTGTACTGAACTCGTTCTGCTCGACATCAAAGAAGGTATTGCAGAAGGCAAGGCCCAGGATATGATGCAGACCGCCACCCTGCTGGGCTTTGACACCAAGATCACCGGCTCCACCAACGACTACACCAAAACCGCCGGCAGCGATGTGGTGGTGATCACTTCCGGACTGCCCCGCAAACCCGGTATGACCCGTGAAGAACTGATCGGTGTGAATGCCGGCATTGTAAAAGGTGTGTGTGAAAACATATTGAAACATTCTCCCGATGCCATCATCATCGTGATCAGCAACCCGATGGATACGATGACCTACCTGGCCCTGCAATCCACCGGGCTGCCGAAACACCGCATCATCGGAATGGGCGGCACACTCGACAGCAGCCGTTTTAAGTACCAGCTCAGTCAGCACCTTGGCTGCTCCCCTTCCGACCTGAATGCTGTAGTGGTGGGCGGACATGGCGATACCACCATGATACCGCTGATACGTCTCGCCACCTGGAACAGCACGCCTGTTACCAACTTCCTTTCTGCTGAACAGCAGGAGAAGATCGTAAAAGATACGATGGTGGGTGGCGCAACACTTACTGCATTGATCGGCACTTCTGCCTGGTATGCTCCCGGTGCGGCAGGCGCTGCATTGGTGGAAGCCATTGTAAGAGATGAAAAGAAACTCTTTACCTGTTGTGTGGCCCTCGATGGAGAATATGGACAGAAAGATATTTGTCTCGGTGTACCCGTTACCATCGGCCGCAATGGCTGGGAAAAGATCCTCGACTTTCAACTGAACGAAAGCGAACAGGCTGCCTTCAATAAGAGTGCAGATGCGGTGAGGAGTATGAATGATGTGCTGAAAACGTTGTGAGCTTTGAGTTACGAGTTGTGAGTTACGAGTTACGAGTCTTTAGTTTATAGTTCAAGAGCTGTTCCTTGCAGAACAGCTCTTGTCTTATATACCATATATACTTTATATACTTACTACTTACAACTCAATTCCCGACAGCCAGGCAATCCCACGTGATATTATAATCTACGGAAGCATTGTCTGTATTGATAATCTTGGCATTGCAGCTGTTGGTATCACAACCCCACAATACGAGTATCACCCGGTTCAGTTCACCTGCAGTACCGCCGGTGCTGCGGATGCTGCCCACGAATACACGGGGCGTGGTGGTAAACCCGGCAGGCAACCCAATGGTGGTTTCGGCGGATCCATGCGGCCCCAGCACTGCATGAAAATTAGCAGTGGTAAATGGGGCTATGCGCAGGTTGGTGGCAGATGCGCTGTTATAGGCCACACCTTTGCCGTTATTAACCGTGAGTGTACCTTCTACGGTGGCATTACTTCCGACATTCAGGGTGGTGGATGGGTTGAGTATTCCATCTATCCGCACATCACCGCGGAACCGGGCACCACTGCCGGCTGCACCGATATCCAGCAGGTACGTGGAATTGGGTACTGTACCAATACCCAATCCATAAAACATATAGTTGTATCCCCAAAAGTTTTCAAAAGCATAATCCGGTGTGGATGATCCGATACCGAGGTTGCCGGCAAGGTAGGTGATACCATTTACATGCAATGTCTGCAAGGGGTTGATAGTGCCGATGCCCACCTGCCCGGTACTGTCGATGGTCATTCTTCTTGTATTATTGGTAAAAAAGCCCATTCCGTTTCTCCCGGATGAACCCGTCAGAAAACTGCGGACGATACCCACTTTTTTATCACTGCCAAAATAAAGGGAGCTTTTATCAAGAAAGCCCTGGTTGCTGTTGGCCTGGTCTACCATAATGCTGCTGTCTACCGCGAGCCTTACTGCCGGCACGTTGGTGCCAATGCCTACATTGCCGGTGTTATTATTGTAAATATCATTCCCGTTAATACTCCAGTTGCTGCTGGCGCTGCCGCCGATATTGGTCCAGACGGAACCATTGTAAAACATGAATCCGCTGAGGTCAGTATCATACACGAGCAGACCCGTGGCGGGATTTAGAATGGTGGTGCGGTTGGCGCTCGTCATTCGGGGTACCAGCATACCCTTGGTGGTGCTGGCGATATCGAAGATGGCGGAGCTGTTGGCCAAGGTATTGGTGGTATTCACGGAAACACCGGTGCCATCATCCATCATGATACCGTTGGTCAATCCCCAGAGACCGAGAAAGCGGGGCACTTTATTGGGAATGCCTGTAACAATACCACTGTTGGTGATATTGACCCATGCAGAACCGCCGTAGTACTGAAAGCTGTTGGAAGAGGTATTGAACAACAGCAGCCCGGTGGGCGGCGTGCCGATGGCATCCCTTTCGGCCTGCGTCATACGGGGAATGAGAACACCTTTTGTGGTGCTGGAGATATCCAGCATGGATTTGGGATCGGGGGCAGCACCTGTATTGTTGATGGAAATGCTTTGCGCTGCCGCTTCCCGGATAAACAGGCAGGAAACGGCGAGCAGGAGAAGAATGGTTAACCGGTGCATAATTCGTGTTTAGGTTTCAGGGATAAAGGTGATGGAATAATGGCGATTGGGCAATACCGCAATGAGGGGATGGAGATAGATGATAGATAAAAGATGATAGATAATAGTGGTTTACAGGTTGGGGGATGTTAGGTTATTGGGTTATTGGGGCAGGGCAATATTCAATCTCAACTATCAAATAGTCCCTGAGCTGGTAATTGCCCCGGTCTTCAGACCGGGGAGATGGAATGTGATGCAGGTTGGCTTTAGCCGAATTGATAATAATCAATACAGGAAATAATTTGGCTAAAGCCTCCTTCCCTTATTCTTCTTCCCGGGGTTGAAACCACGGGCTATTGAGAACAGGGAATGAGGAATGGTGAATTGGCAATGACAATCAGCACCCCGGCGGAATAGCCCGAAGGGCTGGAATTTCAGTAGCTCCGGGTGAAACCCGGAGAGCAACAGCGGTATTGCGACAACCCCGAAG
>JAEUVM010000401.1 GCA_016787125.1 Chitinophagaceae bacterium
TAACATCGTTCCATTCCGCACTATCAATATATAAAAGAGGACTGGAACGCAAGGATGCTTCTGCGGAATATAATATCTGGGGCAACCTGCCCGGCTTTCTTCCTTTCGGATTACTGTTGCCGGCCGGAATGCTGCTGAGCCTCGGCTATGAAACCTCACAATTGCTTACCCGGCCCGGTGTATGGGATGTGGATGACCTGCTGCTGAATACTGCCGGTGTAAGGTGAGTATCAGACTTGATATGATTTGCATCAGGCAGCAGTTTATGGTCTCATGATGAACAACAAGCAGACTGTGAACAACGGTGCCGCCTACATGTGAATAAAATATTTTTTCTCAATTGTTGGAAAATTCAAACCAATTGCTTTCCTTTAAATAACGATTAGTTTTTAACTGAGTATCGCTCAGTTTCACACCTGAACCACTTACACACTTGCCAGGCCCGGCCTGGAATAAGATTTTTTTTCTTAGGTACGTTGTTTTAAGATAACGTGAAGCCAGCATAAAGCTGATAAGCAAATGCAATAGCAGGCATTGTGTTTATTCGCATTATCAGGACTTCAGGTTTTGTAAACCAACTAATTGTATAGCCAATGTTCAGTCGCCTGATTTTAATGATGACCTTATATGGGTTAACGCTGACAGCGAAGGCGCAAATTGATTCTGCCGTTTCACATCTTCAGCAACTTCCTTCCACCTACCTGCAAACGATTTCCTCTAAAGCTGATAAATACTATAAAGACGTAAGCACCCGTACGGAGAAGACATTGACCCGCCTGGCCGGATGGGAAAGCAAGATCAAAACATTGCTCGAAAAAGTGAGCCCCGAAACGGCAGCAAAACTTTTTGCCAATGACAGGATCACCTTTGGCCAGCTTCTGCAAAAGTATAAGGAAGGAAAAATTGAAGCCGAAAAATACATGTCGGCTTATAATGAATACAGGGATAAGCTGACCACTTCACTTCAATACCTGGATGAAAAAAAGAACGAACTGAATGAGAAATTGCTGACCCCGCTGAAAGATGCAAGGGAAAAAGTGGATAAGGTGAACGGATTGTTGTCCAATACGGATGCACTGGAGAAGCTGATCAGGGAAAGGAAGAAGGAACTGATGGGGCAGGCGGTTAAGTACCTGAGCAATAATAAATACTTTAAGAAGATATCGAAAGAGAGCTACTATTACATCGAAACGCTTCGAAATTATAAAGAACTGTTCAGCGATCCGAAGAAAGCCGAAGAGCTGGCAATGAAATTATTAAAAAAGATTCCGGCCTTTAATTCCTTCCTGGAAAGGAACTCATTTCTCAGTTCTGTATTTGGCAATCCTGGTGCAGCCGGCAACCCTAATGGCACGGTGGGACTGTTGCAATCAAGGGCATCAGTAATGGCTTCGGCACAAACGCAGCTCAGGGCAGCAGGTCCCAATCCACAGCAGGCCATGCAGCAGGTAATGCAGCAGGCACAAGGCCAGTTAAACCAGCTTCGTCAGCAGGTAGCCCGGTTTGGCAATGGCGGAAGTGACTTTGATGTTCCTGATTTTAAACCCAACCCGCAGAAGTCGAAGAAGTTCCTTCAGAAGATTGAACTGTCTGCCAACGTTCAAAGCACGAGACATAACAATGCTTTTCCGCTCAGCAGTGATTTTGGTTTCTCGGCCGGATATAAGCCATCCGAAAAGTTGATCATTGGTATTGGCGGTTCGTACAAAATGGGATGGGGAACGGGTTTCAACGACATTCGGATCACCCACCAGGGTGTGGGTTTGCGGTCGTTTATAGACTGGAAGATCAAAGGCGGAGTATATCTGAGCGGCGGTTATGAGCAGAATTATTTCTCAGCGATCAGGAGCATTCAGCAGTTAAGGGATTTTTCGGCGTGGAAAAGCAGCGCCCTTTTGGGAGTAAGCAAGAAGTATAACCTGGGAAAAAAGAAGAAGGGGGAAATGAAGCTGCTGTATGATTTCTTTTCACATACAAAAATACCCCGAACAAGCGCTGTGCTGTTCAGGGTTGGATTTGGATTATAATATTATCATTTAAAACAGATACACATGCGGACAGGAATTCTTGCAATCATCTTTGCAGTATTTTCTTTTGAAGTATCAGCACAGGTAAACATGCAAACCGGTGCGGCGGAACAAAGTTTTCCATTGATCAATTACCTTGACAGCAAGGCCGGCTTGACCTTCGGCGTCGGGCTGGCGTATTCAAGCGGTAATGGATTACTGGTAAACGATATTGCTTCTGATGTGGGAACCGGCTGGAATATTGATGCCGGTGGCGTGATCATGCGGGTGCAAAACGGTGAACCGGATGATCAGCCCCAGCGGAATATCAATTATTACTGGTCAGAAACCAGCAACCCCAACTGGGTAAACGAAATATTAAAGAATTACCCCAATGGGTATATGTACAATGCTAATGTTGGGAAGGGCTGTAACGTGGGGCTTAATTACTATCCGGCTTTTAAGCATCAGACCGTTTACAAAGAACTGAATGTGGTGGCAGGAGATACTGAACAGGATAAATTCATCTTCAGAATGAACGGACGCTCCGGTGTGTTTGTAATTGGCAGGGACTGGAAAGTGACAACGATCGGTGATTCCCGGATGAAGATCAGCTTCAACACATCCGACATGACGGAACAGGGGATACGTACCACCATTCACAAATTTGTGATAACCACTGAAGATGGGATACGTTATACCTTCCAGGAAAAAGGGTTGAGTCGCCTTGCCCGTTATAAATATTCAGCAAGAAGCGGCAACGGGAACTGGTATCCGATCAATGGCAATCCAGACGACGGCAGCTATGCAGTAAACCGGTTTTGGGGATATGAAATGGGAATGGAAGAAAGACCCTTTATCGTTAATTCATGGTTTTTGTCGGAGATAGAGAATACCAATACAGGGCAGAAAATACTTTTCAATTATCAGTCTGTTTACAACAACGTAGTTGCTTCAAAGATTGTCAGCCACCAGCGTGATCTGAACAATAGCTGTCCCGGCGGCGATTGTGGAAACAATAACAAACAAAAGAAGAAGGGAAGGGAGTGGTATGCCTATCTGTCATCCGGAAACAATGCATTGAATTATTCCTGGAATACCAGCCTGCTCGGCCAGTTAAAGGCGGGAGCCACCTCACTTATATATAACCGATCTATCACCCAATCAAAAAGGCTTAGCAGTATAACATTGCCCAATGGAGGTACCATCTCTTTTGGTTATAGTGCAGTTGGCCGGGCCGATCTGCCAGGCGAACATGCGATGGAAACGATCAGCTATCAGTTGAACGGAAGACTGATCCGTTCCTATAAAATGACTTACGGTTACTTTTATATGAACAGCGTGAGGCCTTATTACTCATCTTACAGCAGCTTTGAAAGTAAGTTCTTGCGACTTTGTCTGCTCAGTGTGCAGAAGATAGGCGAAGATGGCAAGTCAACCCTTGAACCGCCCTACCGGTTTGAATATTATACCGGTTCCACCAAGTCATCTGATGATTTTGTGCCGGCAAGAAATTACCTGTCGCAGGACCATTGGGGATATTATAACGGACATAATGCCGCATTATCCCTTACAGAGGATCATGATTTCCTGGCAGGTGAAAGGGATGCTTATTTCAAAACCGTATTGCCCAGGTATAAGAATGCCAAATACGGGTATGCAAAGAACGGGCTGCTGAAGTCAGTAACGTATCCTACGGGCGGTACGATCGAGTATACCTACGATCAGAATAAACCTTCCCAGAATATCCTTCCTGCCGGTAATGAACAAATATCCGGGGGTGTATCCGTATCAAAAGTGGTGCTTTATGACGGTGAGGATCATCTAAAGGATATTGTTAAGGAGTATTTCTATCGGAATGCCGGGGGTGTTAATTCACGCTGGGGTGATGAATCGCCCAGTTACCACAGTTTCAACATCACAGAATATAATTTAAAGTGTTTCAGCGGAAAACGGTTTAAATATCCCGGTTTATCGTATGCAGAAATGGCCACGAGTCTTGACTGGGGCAAAGTGCTGGGTAAGGCGCTGCTGAGTGCAGCTGTAGGTGTGGCTGTACAATATGGGATCGGCGCTGCCCTTACGGCTATCGGTGCTGGTGCTGCCGTGCCTTTTGTGAACATTGCCATATTTGTGGCGAGTATCGTCAAGATCGTCATAGAATGCACGAAAACCTACGAGTATCATCGGTATATTTTAGGCAACACCAATAATATTGCCCAGAATCCCCTGGCGGCATCTTATACAGCGGTGGAAGTGCGAAGTAATTCGCCAACGGGCTATAATGGCAAAACGGTCTACGAGTTTACCGGGCCGGGTGATTACCCGGTACTGATACCTAAGCTGGAATGGCCGTATATACAAAGTCAGCGGCTGTTAAGCTGGGCCTATGGATTGCCCAAAAAGGTTACCGTGTATGATAAGGATAACCGGTTGGTGAATGAATCTTCCAGCATATATAATTTCATTGCTTCAAAACTCAACAGTAACAATAATAATCTCAATTGCAAATGCGCCACAATAAATAAGGAAGCGATTACTGCCTATGACTGGGATGAATATGAAAAGGCCTGGTTTACCTGGGGTAATCACCGGTGGATGTGGCCGAATCCGTATTTTATCACTACCGGAAGAACAGACCTTGCTTCCACAGAAGAGAAATCCTATTCCAATGGGGTATTGTTTGCCTCCAATGCAACCAGTGTGATAACAGACCCGATGACACTGCTGCAGAAAGGCAAGATCGTTCAGAAGGATGTGAACTCGCTGGTTATCCAGCTTACGTATTTCCCCACAGATTTTAATATTCCCGGCAGCGCACTTGAGAAGCTGAAAGAGATCAATGCGGTGCACACACCAGTGTCAACTGAAACCTGGATGCTGAAGTTCAACAGCCAGCCGCCATTGATCAGTATTGAGCTGCTGAATGCAACAGTAACAGAGTATAAGCAATACACCTTTGGCAGCAGGCAGGAAGTGAAGCCGTGGAAATCATGGCAGCTGAAATCCAAAACACCGGTTGCATCATCTGTGATCGGTACACACAATCCTTCTGTTTTACTGAGGGTGCCATCATTGTTCAAGCTGCAGAGTGAGATGGTATATGATAATGACGGAAACCTTGTGCAGACCAATACCAATGATAATGTGACAAGTTTTGTAAACGATTATTCAGACAGGTATGTGGTGGCCTCCGTGGCCAATGCGGCCTATACGGATATTGCCTATACAAGTTTTGAAGCAAACCGTACCGGCGGATGGATATTCAACAGTTCCTCAATCAATACTTCTGTCGGGCTTACCGGTGAAAAATCTTTTGTATTAGATGGCGCCAACACCGTCACCCGGTCCGGTTTAAACACCGGCAGGTCCTATGTCATTACTTATTGGGTAAAGGATGACAAGACATCCCCCATACTGGTAAATGGCAGCGCCGGCGAACTGCTTTTTGAAGCCAATCACTGGCAGTTGTACAGGCATGAGGTTACCGGTGCCGGCTCGGTTACCGTCAGCGGTGGCGGTAAGGTGGATGAGGTAAGACTGTATCCCAAGGGTGCCCTGATGAGTACAGTAACCTATAAGGAAGGTATCGGCAAGGTGAGCGACTGTGATGCCAATAACCGCCTGCTGTTTTATGAATATGACCAACTGGGAAGGCTGAGTATCATCCGTGACCAGAACCGGAATATCATAAAGACCTATGAGTATAACTATAAGCAGTAATTGATACCGAAACTGATTGTTCAAAAGAAATTATCATGTTATGAGATTATCAGGAATTGTATTCAGGCTGGTGTTGGCTGTTTTCTTCAGCGGCTTTGTTATAACTAAAGCCGGAGCGCAGACCTATGCCACTTCTGCTGAAATAGCCAACGCAAGGTATATTACGGCTGCCGTAGTGCAGGCCTCAATAGAAAGACGACAGGAAAACGACAGCAAATCTTCCGGCAGCCTTGACGGGCAGGGAGGCAGTACCTATAGTATAGATGGCCCGGTGCTGGTTGACAGGGTAAGCAAGCAGGGCTATACCGTAGTGCCAAGGGCCCCGCAGGGATTCTGGTGGTATGTGAGTTGTGGTACCATCATGGATTATTATGATGATATGATCATCATACTCTTCAGCAATACCACCTGTGCCACCTCTACCATAAAGTTGTTTGATGCCAATAATATCCTGAAAGCTTCGCTTACAGTTACGATCATCGGAGATCCCAATCCGCTGTCAGCAGGACAGATCCTGACCGGAAGCCAGTCTGTAAAAACTGACTCCATACCCGGCACGCTGCATGCATCTCCGGCGCAGGGAGGCAATTGCAGTGCGAACTACCAGTATCAATGGCAGTATTCTTACAATGACACCGCTTACAGAACCATTGATGATGCCATTACCGATTCATTGGCTTTTGAATCCGGCATTGAAAGGACCACCTACTTCCGCAGGAGGGTGGTATGCGGTACAGATACTTTATATACGGCCAGTGTGGCTGTTTTTCTTATTCCTCCTTTTAGTCCGGGAGTTATAACCACATCAAGTCAGACGATATTAATTAATACGGTGCCTCCTGCCATCAATGCAACAGTAGCCGGCAATGGCGATTGCAGTGCTTATGCGTACCAATGGCAGCAATCGGCAGACGGTAACTCATTTGTGAATATTTCGGGTGCAGTTTCGCAAAATCTTTCTTACCCGACACCTGTCACAGGGGATATTTATTTCAGAAGGCAGGTAACCTGTAATACAGAAAGCAGGTTTACCATTCCTGTTTTGATACGGGTGAAGGAAAACAGTACACCACCGCCTGTGGTAAAAAATCCGATTGACAGCCTTCTAACCGCCAATGGTGTGAACCTGCTCACCCTTTTCAACATCTATAATGATTCTGTGGCCAATGAAAGACCTGCTGCCAATCCATCTATGGATTCGCTGGAGGCAGCAACAAGGGATGGACGTTTGCTGTTCCAGGTAAATGGCGGTACAGGCAGCCTGACTGCTTTGGAGATCGACAGCCTGGTAACCACCCCGCTGAATGATAATATCGAAGCCCGTTTAAATGCCAGTGCTAACGGAACGGCGGCAGCCGATACCACCCCCGCTTTCTTCCCATTCATTGACGATAACCTGATACAGCTTTACCGGTCAACCGGAAATTATGCGGGCCTGGATTCCATTGTCAGTGATGTGCCTGAGGTTTCTTTTGAGGAGGGCTCACTTCCTGTAGAAGCTTCTTTGTACAGTCCGATCCCTGAAGCGCAGCGAACATATATACCCCAGATAAACACGGTGGGTATGAAGCAGAGTGTGGTCATTGACGGAGATGCCGTTGTCGAGCGGGACCAGGTACAACGCTATACAGCCGAATTCGGACTAACTCCGGGTTCATCAGGTGTGCAATGGATGGTAAGGGGTGGTACTATCATTTCTCAAAACACCAATCCGGCCAACGGGCCCATCTATGCCGATGTGCGATGGGAAAATTCAGCCGGTGTGCCTTATGTTGCTGTATTTGACCTTGGCACCAATCAATACAGGATATTCCCGGTATTCTTTTACTGGTTGCAATGCAGAACTTATCCAGCCCTTCAAACGGTTTATTATGGACAAATTCCAGCAAGGCTGAAAGCCACTGCCTGCAACACACAGGGAGGTGCCAGCCAGCAATACCAGTGGCAGGTACTGGATGTTTATTCCAACAGCAACTGGACAGATATTGCCGGTGCCACCGCTTCTACTTACCGGCCACCGGCGCTTACCCAGCCCTGGCTGATGTACAGGCGGCTTACAAAAGTGTTTAATGATGCAGGAGGCCTGATAGCCATTAACCCATCCTCTGCAGCCAGCGTAAAGATGCATCAGCTAAGAAGTAACCAGATGCATATAGCTTCTACCAATGTGGAGTATAACACGGTTCCTGTGGTAACCGTATTGCCCACCACAGGTGGTATGCTGGTGCCGCCCGGTGGAGTTTATTCGTATAACTGGGAGGCTTCCGTAAACGGAGGCTCCTGGCAACAGATCGGCACTACTGATGCATTTCCCAACTATGCTATAAGGGATAAGAATGTAACGATCCGCCGGACAGTGACCATTACCGGTGTACCCTCATCCGTTTACAGCCTGCCTGAAATATACTGGCGCTCTGTATCCATCCCGGTCAACTTCACCTATTATTATAAAACGGTTGATTTTGAAAACCGGAATTATATCCGCGAAAATGTGGTGCTCACAAGAGGGATTGATCATTGGGAAGATGCCGATCTGCTGACAGCAGATAAAAAAATACAGACTACAACTTATCTGGATGGACTGAGCCGCCCCGTACAGGTGGTAGGTAAAGGAACACACTATGATGAAACGGCCAACCAGTGGTATGATATGGTGCAGTCCATAACCTATGAGGCTGGTGGCAGGGTGGATAAATCATTACTGCCCTATCCCACCATGGATAATTTCGGCAAATTCAAAACAAATGTGGCGACAGCACAGCCTGGCTATTATCAAACAGCTTTCGGGGAGAATAATGCCTTTGCCAAAGTGGAGTATGATAACAGTCCGCAGAACAGGGTGAAAAAATCATTTGCACCCGGCGACAGTTGGGTGGGAAGTAATGTAACGGTATCTGCAGATGCTGAGCCTTATAACAGCACAGAAGCGGTACACCGGTTTACGGTAAACTACAACGCAGGAAATATTCCTGTCAATGCCGGTATCTATCCTTCGCTGTTCCTGTTCAAAACATATGGCCAGGATGAACTGGGAAAGAAAGTGGTTTCATATATAAACAAATCAGGACAGACGGTGCTGCGCAAAGTGCAACTGGAAGATGGCATAAACCTCACCAGCCAGCACGCCGGCTGGCTTTGCACCTATTATGTGTTTGATGATTTGGGACAACTCCGGTTTACCATCACTCCGAAGGCCGTTACAGAACTGGAAGCCAACGGATGGGTGATGACGCAGCAGGTGGCTGATGAACTTTGCTTCTGGTATGACTATGATGACCTTGGCCGCACCGTGGCCAAAAAAGTACCCGGCAAAATGCCTGAGTATATTGTATATGACAGAAAGAGCAGGCCAGTACTGGCACAAGACAGGGGAGTAACTCTTTCGGAAGGGGAGAATGCCATTGTAACCACCCTGTATGATGAACTGAACCGTCCGGTGATGACGGGCCTGATCTATGGAAAGAAACTGACCGATCCGTGGGTGCCTGCCTTTACGGAAGCAGATCCCACCACAGTAATCACCGTCAATACCACTTATGGAG
The DNA here is from genome assembly GCA_016787125.1 of Chitinophagaceae bacterium. GTDB lineage: Bacteria > Bacteroidota > Bacteroidia > Chitinophagales > Chitinophagaceae > JJ008. Next base: position 9,272 of record JAEUVM010000401.1, read on the forward strand.
GCACTGTTAAAATACAGGGCAGTCCGTTGACGGCTGCTGAGATCAATAATTCGTCTGTATTTAAGCAACTGAGCTTTACCTATTATGATGATTACACGTATTCCGGGGCCAAGGTTTTTGATGCAGCTCATGCCAATAACCTTTCTTACAGAAATGCAGGCACAACAGGAAATGTGGATGCAAATACGCTGACCAAACGATATGCAGGGATGCCCACCGGTGGTAAGACAAGGGTGCTGAATGGCGCATTGGGTGCCGCTGTTTTTCTTACCTCCACAGTTTTTTATGATGAGGAAGGCAGGGGCCTGCAGGCGCAGGGAGATAATATTAAAGGGGGTGTGGAAGTATCTTCCACACAATATCACTTTGATGGAAGGGTACTCAGTACCTCGCAAACCCATAACGGAACGGGAACGCTGTTTACCAATTTTAATATCCTCACCAAATACAAGTTTGATAAGCTGGGCCGTGTGGTGGGTGTTGGTAAGAAGATAAACAGCAGCAGCCGTAACTATGTTACTTCAGTCAATGTGCCCGCTGCACAGGAGGATGATGACGCAGGTTACAAGATCACTTCCTCTTATAAATATAATGAGCTGAACCGGGTGGTGAAGAAAACGTTTTCACCCGCATACAACAGCGGACAGGGCCTGGAAACAATTGATTACAGCTATAACATGCGTGGCTGGCTTACCGGTATCAATAAAGATTATGCACTGGGAGAATACAGTACCGACCAGTGGCAGCACTTTTTCGGAATGTACCTCGGGTATGATAACCGGGATGGAAAGTTTGCGAAATCAAGGCTGGATGGTAACCTCACCGGTGTGATGTGGAAAAGCCAGGGCGATAATACGCCGAGGAAATTCGATTACGACTACGATAATGCCGGCCGTTTTAAAAAGGCGGACTTTAACCAGCGGGGCAGTGCTTCTGAGGGATGGAATAGAAATAGTGTTGATTTCAGTACGAAGGACATTTCGTATGATGGCAACGGTAACCTGCTCAGCATGACACAAATGGGCATTGTGCCCGGTGGCACAGCACCGGTTATTGTTGACCAGCTCAGTTACCAGTATTTCACCAGATCAAACCGGCTGAGGATGGTAAGCGATGCAGCCGGCGGCAGCAGCAACGGAAAGCTGGGAGATTTTAAAGACGGCGCAAACACACCCGGTACAGATGATTACAGCTTTGATGAGAACGGCAGACTGGTGCTTGACAACAACAAACGTATCAGCAATGTACAGTACAACTATCTTGACAAACCAGAACTGATCACCATTGCACCGCCTGCCGGTATGGCTGGCGGAGGCACCATCCGCTATGTGTATGCCGCAGGCGGAGGCAAAATACAGAAGATCGTAACGGAGAATCCTTCGCCATCAAATGGCAACCAGCAAAAGGTGATCACCAACACTTATATCGGTATCTATATTTACGAGCAGGTTAGCATTGCGGGCAGTCCGCAACCGGAAGTATTGCAAATGATACAGCATGGAGAAGGAAGGATACGGGTGATCACACCATACATCAATGCAGCAGACCCTGCCAATATCATCAGCGGCGGTGTTGACCTGCCCGGTGGAAAGCAGGGTGTATTTGATTATTATGTAAAAGACAACCTGGGCAATGTACGGGCCACCATTACCGAAGAGATCAATAAGGCGGCTGGTACCTGTACCATGGAAGATGCCAACCCGGTGATAAAACAAAATGAGGAAGCGGTATTTGGCAATCCCGGCACAAGCAATGAAGTAAATACAACCCGCACGCCTGTACCCGCAGGCTGGGCCAGCAACCAGGCCCCGGCCAACAGCAACCAAAAGGTTAGCAGGCTGCAGGCCACCGGTGGCGTGGTGAAGGTGGGCCCCAATGCCTTTTTGAAAGTGATGGCGGGTGATAAGATCAGGGCCAAGACGGACTATTATTACCAGACAGACCCTGGTGCGGGCAACGGCAATACCACTGCAAGCATCAATGCACTGTTAAGCAGTTTTGGGTCTGCATTACTCAGCGGCAGGGGAGCAGCAGTTACCCACGGAAATGAAGGAGCTATTACCGGCAACCTGGGAGGAAACAGCGGGCTGATAGATATGTTCAGCAATCCGCCGCCGGCCACTAATCTCAATGCGCCAAGGGCCTATATTAATTACATCTTTTTTGACGAACAGTTTAATTTTGTAAAAGAAGTATCCGGCTTTAAGCGGGTAAGCCAGGCAGGAGATGGCGCACCCACTTTGGTAACCGATGAGATAAAGGCACGGAAGAATGGTTATGTGTATGTGTACCTGAGCAATGAGAGCGGGGAATCCGTTTATTTTGATAATTTCAGTGTAAGCCATGAAAGGGGAAGGCTGATAGCGGAAGATCATTATTATGCGTATGGGCTGCGCATCGCCAGTATCAGCAGCAGAAGTGTAAGCAGTTCTTTGAATCCCGGCCTGGTGAAGTATGGCTACCAGGGTTCGTTTGCGGAGGAGGTAAGTGAGTTTGAGCTTAACTACAATGAGTTTGCCTTACGCACCTACGACCCGCAGATCGGCCGGTGGACAACTGCCGACCCGTATGATGAATTTGCTTCGCCTTACCTGGGAATGGGAACTAACCCGGCCAACCTGGTGGATCCGGATGGGGGCAGTGTGGGCAGTGCTATATGGGCATTTTTTGGAGGAGGAGTTGGAGGTGCCGGTTGCGCCTCTACTGCTGGCATGTCAGGTTACGGATGGGCAGCGGCTACAGCACCTACTGCTTTTTCTGCTGTTACTATTGCCCGTACATTGACTGTTGGCCTTGCCATAGGCGGGGCGACTCACCTGCATTTTGGCAACCAGATGTTGGGCAGTAATATGAGTGGTATGCAAGGCTTTGCCGGCAGTACGCCGGGTAGTGACGGAGGTGCGGCAAGTGGTGGCGGTGTAAGTGAGCCGGGGGATGGAATCGGGCAGGCGTTGAATGATAATATTACATCAAATGCTGGGAGCACCGAAAAACTCAATGGGCATGGGCCGAATAACCAAGAGGATATTGACAAACCTTCAAATTTTGGACGACGCTTCAGGACTGAAGTGACCACCCATTCGTTTGAATGGGATGATAAAAGTCAAATTGTAAAAACCCAGGGAAATGATATTATCAGTACATGGGTTCAGGAAGATGCCTATTCTTACGACGAGAATGGCAAAAGCACTTTCAGCAGGACTCTTATCCATTGGCAGGCTCAAGTTGACAGATATGGTAATGTAAGCAAAATATCTATGTTTTATTGGTGGAATAATTCAACCCAAGGAGAAAATCAGGTTGTTAGTGATGATGTGCCTTTGGAAAGCACACCAGAATCTTTTCAGTTGTTATTAAATGCGGCAAGAGAATTTAAAAATGATTACAAAACTCAGGGAGCAAGTCCAATTCAATGGGCAGCCCAGAAAAATGAAAATACGAATGGTATTGTTAAGAAAATAACAACAGCAACCGGAGCTATAGGTAAAGTATTGAAATATACTGTTGGGGGTATTGCCAGTCAGTTGATAATTTATATATCGAAGGGTATTAACATGGGTATTGACTTTGCAAATTCCACAGATCCGACAAAAATAAAGATCAGAATTAGTTCAAAAGAAGCTACCGATTTTTAAAAATTAATATGGACAAAGTTATTTATTCGCTGCTATTGTTTTTTTTGGGACTTTCCTGTAGCATAAAAGAAAAATTTTCCAAACAGGACTTATCTGTAATGCCATATCATGGAGATGAACTGCTTGTTTACCGGTCAGATGAGGGAGACAGCAACATTATTCAACTGACAGGCTACAAAACACTGTATGTCCGTAATACAAAGTATGATCGCAAAGGAAAAAAGTACTACCAGGTTCAAAGAATATTGTCGAGAGAGCTGCAAAACGCTGATTGCAACCAGCAAAGTGGTGTTCCTCCTGCGTGTTACTTTATTATTCTTGCAAAAGTGAAAGACGGATTATTCCTGCAGGTGTCATTTAATGAGAAGTTGAGAGGGGTTTTTGAGGCGGATATGAGCAGGGGTCAGCCTTATTCTGACACTGTAGTCAATGGAAAAAAGTTTAATGATATTGTAGTTTTTAAAAAGTACGAAGACGCTGAAACGAATGGCATGACAGGTGTAAAACAGATAATATGGAGTAAATCCGCAGGACTGGTTGGATATGAAACAGTTTCAGGAGTGAGTTACAGTCTTAGATAAGTTTTCAAAAAGCAGTGATATAACTATAAACGTAAGCCAGATCAGCCTATGAATTTTAGTAGAATGAGAGTGTTTATTGTATTGGTATTTTGTGTTGTACCTTATTCGCAGCTTTCAGCACAGTTCGACCCCGATCAGCAACTTTCTCCTGAACTTTCCGCAGGGATGAAGGCCGGTATTGGCGAAGTACAGTACGGCCCGCGGTATGGGGAGAGATCAGAGCCTGGGCCACCTCTTTTGCAACCAACGGTCAGGTATGATTTTCCGGTCCGCTTATGGACGATCAGGGATAAAACATTCTGGCTGAGCCTTACCGCTTCCACAGGGGTGTTGTATGTGCCTGTTAAAAAGCAAACCATCAATAATCTTGATCTTGCCACCGGCAACCCGATTACCTATTCAACAAAGAGCCCGGTGTATATTCCTTTCTATTTCGGATTTTATAATCCCGGTGCGTTTGGTGTGGGAGTGGAGGCTTTTTATGCCAAGGGATTAAATGGTGTGAGCGATATCTGGGGAGGTAAAATGTTGGGTCTTTCTTACAGTCATAACAAATTCCGGGTAGATGTTGCCTATGAACTGGCCGTACCTGTAAAATTTAAGGTGGATAGCCCGATATGGTTTATTTCCTTAGATTTTCTCTGGAAACTGGGCCACAGGGAAGAATGACAGAACGCATAAAAGGTCCGGTACTTTATGGCAGCCGTAATGCAAAATATTGGAGTTTGGGTTGCACCCGCATATTAAAGCAACCGGAAATCGGGTGACCGAGATTATCTTATATCTGCCTCCAACAGGAAAGAATAATAATCCCGTGTCAGCATCCCTTCGGCCAACAAGCTATTTTTGTTTAATACTGAACATCACTAATTGAATACCGTTATGAAATGGATAACTGGCCTGCTTAGTCTTTTTTTGATTTGCTGTGGCAGTGAGAACAGAAATACCTCAGGCCATAACGACCCGGAATATTTCCAGGTACGGTTAAATCCTGAGCCTGGCAAGAAGTATACTTATACTATTGAGAATAGTTCCGAAATGGTTCAGGAAGTAAACGGCCAGGAAATTGAAAACAGCACTAAACTGGAGATTCAGACTGTATATAACTTTTTGCGGGACACTTCGCAAAAGCTCAGGCTGAACATGAGCTATGAAAAATTCAGGCTTTCTATTAAGGCGCTTGACCAGGAAAAGGAACTGGATGCCGCTACAGCATCTTTATCCTTCATACCCTCGGATAAAATGTTTGCCGCATTTGATAAAGCGACTGTTTCGGCGGTTGTTGACAGCGTTGGAAATGTTGCTGAGGTATATGGTACCGATGTGATCAGAAGTAAAATGACTGCTTATGCCGGTAATAATGAAGAGGCTCTCGAAATGTTGAATGGCTCTTTAAAACAGTATGTGGGGGAACAATTTTTCAGGGAGTCTGTTGAAAATTGCCTGAAGGCATTTACGACAAGGAAACTGAAGACAGGTGATACGGTTGTGGTGACATTACCAATGGGAGGAGAGTTCAATATTTCCGCTGCGGTTGTTTATAAAGTGGTTTCCATCAATAAAGGAATAGCTGAAATATCCATCAATGCGGATGTGGAAATGAAAGATCAGCAACTGGTTGTGGAAAACACCACTGTCAGGGCAACCCTTTCAGGAAAACAATCAGGCTCGCTGAAAATAAGTACCGGTACCGGGATGGTTGAAAAATCAGAGACTAATACAAATATGAGCGGTACAATGCAGGTACTGGGCAGGGAAGTACCTTTTAAAATGAAGACGAGTAACATTATTGAGAGAACAGACTGATTGCTGAGCTGTATTTCCCCGTTCAGTATAATCGTTTTAGATATTTAACCCGGATATGTAATTAAGAACATGGGTAACAGAATTCTTTGAGTTAATTCATCTTGTATTTCAGATATGCGAACCATCGCAACGGCTATAAAAAAAACGGCAGCCTCCTCAGCCGCCGTTCTCTCTTATTTTTCAAAGCGAATTACTTACTCTCCGCCATATCCGGGATCGCTTCCACACGATAGGCACCCGCATCCAGCTTCTTCTTGGTTTCGGAGAAGGCGGTGAGGGTGGCTTCAATGTCCGCATCGGTATGGATGGCCGAGGGGATGAGGCGGTAAATGATATGTCCTTTCGGGATAACGGGATAAACCACGATAGAGGCGAAGATGCCGTAGTTTTCCCGCAGGTCCATCACCATGGCGGTGGCTTCGGGTATATCACCTTTCATATATATTGGTGTTACCACCGAATCGGTATTGCCGATGTCGAACCCTCTTTCCTTCAGCCCGTTTTGCAGCTTCATCGCATTGCTCCACAGTTTCTCTTTGTACTCGGGGTGGTTGCGCAGCAGTTCCAGGCGCTTCAGGTTGCCGATCACCAGTGGCATCGGCAGGCTCTTCGCAAATATCTGCGAACGGATATTGTAGCGGATATAATCAATGATCTTACGGTCACCCGCCACAAAGGCGCCAATGCTGGCCATTGATTTGGCAAAGGTGGAGAAGTAGAGGTCTATTTTATCCTGGCAGTGCTGCTCTTCGCCGGCACCGGCACCGGTTTTACCCAATGTGCCGAATCCATGCGCATCATCCACCAGCAGGCGGAATTCATATTTATCTTTCAGGGCAGCGATCTCTTTCAGTTTGCCCTGGTCGCCGGCCATACCAAACACACCTTCCGTGATGACGAGGATACCACCGGCCTTTTGTTTTTCAATCAATGCAGAAGCCCGTTGCAATTGCTTCTCACAATCTTCCACATCATTATGCTTGAATACGTAGCGGTGACCGGGATGCAGACGAAGACCATCAATAATGCAGGCATGACTTTCCGCATCGTACACGATCACATCATGACGGCTGCACAGCACATCAATGATGCTCACCATACCCTGGTAGCCGAAGTTGAGCAGGGCGGCATCTTCTTTCATTACAAAGGCGGCGAGTTCTTCTTCCAGTTGCTCATGCAGGTTGCTGTTGCCACTCATCATCCGGGCCCCCATGGGGTAGGCCAGTCCGTATTGCTGAGCGCCATCGGCATCAGCCTTCCGTACTTCGGGGTGATTGGCGAGGCCGAGATAATTGTTGAGGCTCCAAACGATCACATCCTTGCCGCGGAATTTCATGCGGCTGCTGATCTCACCTTCCAGTTTGGGGAAGGCAAAATAGCCATGTGCTCTTTCACGATGTTGTCCGATGGGGCCGTAGTGCTTGAGTAAGCGGTCGAAAATGTCTGCCATAATAGTCTTGAATTAGAACTGTTTATAATCAAACCCTTAAAGAGGAGGGCCTAAAAACCCGGCAAAGGTAAGGTTTTCAGGCTTTTGTGTGGGGGTGAACTTTGTCAGCGGGTGTCTCAGAGGGAAATAGGGAGGTATCCTACAAAAGCACAAAGAATATGGCAGTGTTTGAGTTCGCCTGTTCCCTGTTAGCCTTTGTGCTTTTGTGGGAACCAAAACAGCACAGCCTTGTATGAAGTAAAAAACTGACTATGAAGACAATGCCGCTATCGCTTGTACTGCACCAGGTCCCACAGGTTGCCATACAGGTCTTTAAAAACTGCCACCTTCCCATACGGTTCCTCTGCGGGTGGGCGGGTAAATTCAATGCCCCTTTGCAGCATAGCGGTATAGTCGCGGTCGAAGTCGTCCGTTTCCAGGAAGAGGAATACCCTGCCGCCGGTTTGATGGCCGATCGCAGCAGCCTGTTCTGCGTTATTGGCTTTGGCTAATAATAAACAGGTGCCATCACTGCCCGGTGGTGATACCAGCACCCAACGCTTTTCGGGAGAAAGGACGGTATCTTCCACCAGGGTGAACAACAGTTTCTCTGTATAAAAACGGATAGCTTCATCATAGTCGGCCACCACCAGGGCAATCTGGGCAATACATTGTTTCATTGTAGGCGAAAATAAGCAAAGACCGAAGCAGGATAGGCATAAAAAAAGCTGCGAAGAAAACTCCGCAGCCGTCCGTGTTCATGGTTAATAGCCCTTGGTGAAGAAGCCCTCCAAAAGCATTATGAAAGAAAACTTGCTTTACGGTATAAAAATAACCCGGCCCGCATACTGATACAATACCACAAATGGGGGATAAAAAACCACGGTTGCCACCCGCAGATGTACAGGCAAATGACACCCTGCAGCTACCGCTATCCATTTCCTTATTTCATTCATTACAAAGCCACTTTTTTATCCCATGCATAACAGCGACTTTTGCAAACCAATGGAGGCAGTTAAGCATTTTATCAAAAAACATTTCAGCCGCCTGCTGTACAAGCGCAAGACCAATGCAGCAAGAAGGCTGGAACTGGAGCAGCATACCGCCGCCATGCGGAAACAACAACCTGCATCGATTGCAGATGCCTCCTTTGATATCTTCACCTATCACGGCGAAGACGGTATCCTTCATTACCTGCTCAGCTTTCTGCCGGATGCCCCCCGCCGCTTTGTGGATGTGGGCAGCGGTGATTGTATCAAAAGCAACTGCGCCATGCTGGCCGTGCAGCTGGGATGGGAAGGAGTATTTATTGATAAAAATAAAAGGCAACTGGCTGTGGGTCGCCACTTCTACGGTTCACTGTCAACAGCCAACAAGCTTTCATTTACCGAAGCAGCAGTAACACCCGCCACCATCAACCAACTGGCCACAAGCCGGCAAGCCGGTGTGCTTTCCATCGATATTGATGGCAACGACTACTGGATATGGAAAGCCCTTGATGCCATACAACCGGAAGTGGTGATCATTGAAGCCAAGGTGGAATTCGGTCAACGCAATTGCGTGGTGCCCGAAGGCCCTGGTAATCATCACGCCGTTGACCCGATGTACAACGGGGCTTCTGTGGAAGCGCTTACACGGCTTGGCAGATCGAAAGGATATAAACTGGCAGGGGCCAACAAACAGGGATATAATTTGTTCTTTGTAAAACAACACCACCCGCTGCCCGAAGTATCTGCAGCATCCGTGCTGAATGATCCGGACACGGTGAGTTCATTTTATCCCGACACATTTTTTCACACACATACCTTTACAGAAGCATAACAAATAAGAATGGCCAAAATAGGAATCAATATAGCAACCGGAAGCCTGCAGCAGCAGGAGATGATCGTGGGAATAGACCTGGGCACCACCAACAGCCTGGTGGCCATCATTCACCCAGAATCGAGGCAGCCTGTGGTACTGAAGGAACATGATGGCGTGGCATTAGTGCCCTCCGTCATCCATTTCGGCGAAGCCGGCACCATCAGCGTGGGCGATAAGGCAAAAGAATACCTCATCACCGAACCGCAAAACACCATCTTCTCCGTAAAGCGATTGATGGGTAAATCATACAACGATGTAAAAGATCATTCCGGTTTCTTTACCTATAAAGTCATTGATGATAATACCGACTCACTGGTGAAGATACAGGTGGGGTCAGCCTTCTATTCACCGGTGGAATTGTCTTCCTTTATTTTAAAAGAACTGAAGGCAAGGGCTGAACATATTTTAAAAACACCCGTCACCAAAGCCGTTATCACCGTACCGGCTTATTTTAATGATGCACAGCGGCAGGCTACGAGGGATGCGGGCAAACTGGCAGGACTGGATGTACTGCGCATCGTAAATGAACCTACCGCTGCAAGCCTGGCTTACGGTATGGGTATGAGGAATGATGAATCAAAGACAGTGGCCGTGTACGATCTCGGCGGCGGCACTTTCGATATTTCAGTACTGCGCATTGCAGGCGGCATCTTTGAAGTATTATCAACCAATGGTGATACCTATCTCGGAGGCGATGATTTCGACAGGGCTATCGTCACCCATTGGATGATTGAAACAGGACTTACCGCTGATGAACTGGCTACAAATAAAAACCTGGCACAGGCATTAAGACTGGCTGCAGAAGAAGCGAAGAAACATCTTTCATTCAATAATCACTTCGAAACAGAAGTGGTGGGTTATCGCTATACACTCACCAAAGAAAAATTTGAAGAGCTTATCACTCCGCTGGTGCAGCGTACCATTCAATGCTGTAAAAATGTATTACAGGATGCCGCACTGCAAACCACCGATATAGAAGAAGTGGTGATGGTGGGCGGATCCACACGGGTGCCGCTGGTAAAAGAATCGGTAAGCCGCTTCTTTGGCCGTACCGTCAACGACTCACTGAACCCCGATGAAGTGGTGGCGCTTGGTGCAGCGGTACAGGCAGATATATTGGCGGGCAACAACAAAGATTTTCTGTTGCTCGACATCACTCCGCTATCACTCGGCATCGAAACAATGGGCGGACTGATGGATGTGCTGATACCCAGAAATTCCAAAATACCTTCCAAAGCCGGCAGGCAATATACCACACAGAAAGACGGGCAGGGCAGCATGCGCATATCCGTGTACCAGGGTGAAAGGGATTTGGTAAAAGATAACCGCAAGCTCGCAGAATTTAACCTTACGGGAATACCCGGCATGCCGGCAGGTTTGCCCAAAGTGGAAGTATCCTTCCTGGTAAATGCCGATGGCATCCTGGTGGTGAAGGCAAAGGAACTGCGCAGCGGTGTGGAGCAGAGTATAGAAGTAAAACCACAGTACGGACTAACGGATGCCGAAGTGGAAAAAATGCTGCTGGATTCCATCACCCATGCAAAAGAAGATATACAGGTAAGGGCCTTGGTGGAAGCACAAACAGAAGCGCAGCAATTGCTGGAAACAACAACAGTGTTTGTAACAAAGAACCGTTCACTGCTTACCGAAAAAGAACTCAGTGATACAGAAACTGCCTCGGCA
>JAEUVM010000410.1 GCA_016787125.1 Chitinophagaceae bacterium
CGGTCTTGCGCTTGAACATGTTGCTGAGCTTACCACAGGAGGAGAGGGCAATCGCCAGGCTGAGCGCCACTGCAAAAAATCGAAGGTTTTTCATTGTATACAGGTTACTTATTTAACGAATGTAATACTATTTAATTGCCCGGGGTATCGTAAACCTACGGCTTTTAAAGGCCGGGACAGAACCGTTGTCTGACAACCAACTGTTTAGCTTTGCCGGGCGTTTTATTCTCCTGGTTTTTCCCTGAACCAGTCTGCATACCGCACATAGTTATTGGCTATCCTGTTTATCTCACCATTGATCATTTCCTGTGAGATATCCTTCACTTTTTTGGCCGGTACTCCGGCGTAGATGCTGCCGGGTTCGCAGACTGTATTCTCCAGTACCACCGCCCCGGCTGCAATAATGGTATTACTGTGCACCACCGCATTATCCATTACAATGGCACCCATTCCCACCAGCACATTATCATGCAGGGTGCAGCCATGCACTATCGCATTATGACCAATCGAAACATTGTTGCCGATGGTTGTGCCGTATTTCTGAAAGGTGCAGTGAATGCAGGCGCCATCCTGCACATTTACCTTATTGCCCATCCGGATGAAGTTCACATCGCCTCTCACCACGGTATTGAACCAAAAACTGCAATCATCGCCGGTTATCACATCACCGACGATGGTGGCATTGGGGGCAATGAAGTTGTTTGATCCAAATTGAGGCAGCTTATTTTCAACAGGAAGAATAAAAGGCATCAGTTCTCGATTTATTTTTTTACCAGCTTTAGTAACACAGATGATCGTCCCTTGCGCTTGCCTGCCACCAAGGCAGGACGCTCCGTTCAACTGCATATCGCTGACCCGGCTGCTCCTCTTTGGTACAGGTCCTTCTTTCCGGCAAGAGAAGGTTGCCGAAGGTATCACTTTTCTTTGCCTCTTTGCCACACGTTTGCGTTCTTTGTACCAATGACACAGCGGGAACTTTTTTTACGGCATGTGGGCCAAACATCACCTGCGCCAATGGCACTTGAGATAGTGAAGGCAGACTGTTGCACATTAATCGATGCGGCCGGAAAAGAATACATCGACCTGATCGGCGGCATCAGCGTGGCCAAT
>JAEUVM010000439.1 GCA_016787125.1 Chitinophagaceae bacterium
GATTAGCTGATCGTTGATCACCGACAGGTTCCAGGTCAATCCGCCAATGATAGTGCGGGGTTCATCGGGAATAGCGGATAGGTCGGCAGCCTGTTCTTTTACCGGCACCCATTGCAACCCGGTGGAAAGGGCAAAATACAGGTCTCCATTAAATGCTTTTACATCATAGCCGGCGCCATTATTAAAGGCAGCAGGGTTTATTTGTTTGATGGCATTGTTATAAGAGATGAGTGCCAGTCCATTGTCCAGTCCGGCCCATGCATTACTGTAGCCATCTGCATACAGGCAGCGGATCGTGTTATTCGGCATGCCGTTGCGGGTGGAAAAATTATCCAGCACATCGCCCTGCCGGGAAATATGGTAGATACCATTGAAATAAGTGCCCGCCATAAAACTGCCATCGTTCAGCAGGGTGAGGGAAGTGAAATGCTGTGTGGTGTTGATACTGGCAGTCCGGATGGTAAAAGGTGTCAGTACATCTTTTGTCAGCAGGTACAATCCATTCCGGATGGTGCTTACCAGGCTCGTGTCTTTTCCAAATGGGATGATACCGGTAATAAAAAAACCTGGTGGCAGTGATTGTTCAGCAATAAAAGTCTGCCATTGGTCTTCTTTAAAAAGCAGCAACCCCTTGCCTTTGGCATGTGCCAGCACCTGCCGTCCGTAGCGATGCATCGAAAGCCAGGCTTCCGTGGCCGGGTAAACCGACATCTTTTCGCCGGCCAGCCGGAATATCCGGGCATCTGTTCTGAAAAAGACCTGGCCGTCTGCCTCCACCAGTTGCCATACATCCGGGAACGACTGGTACTGCTGCGGCAACAGCGGTTTCAGCGAAGTAAAACGGAGGCGGCCAACGCCATCAGGGGCAAAATAGCCCAGCTCATCCTGGGCGCCGGCATATAGTTTACCCCCCGGACCAAATGCCAGTGAGCGGAGGATGGTCTTGTTGGGAACTGGGTATAGCTGCCAGTCGGTACCATTATATATAAGCAGCCCCTCATTATTGGCGATGTAGAGCCGGTTCTTATCGTCGGCCACGACGGCCCAGTTCTGGGTACCGGCATTGTACTTATTCCGGGTAAAACTTTCCACCTCGTTTTGCCCTATCAGGCCCTGCCCGCTGCCAGGGCAAGTGAAGCCCAATACAACAAGGCAGGCGAGGAGGGTTTTCCTGCCGGAAGCTGCCAGCGAACTAAAATATGGTTTGAGATGTAGTACTGATGTACTGGTTTTAAGCTAAAAATAGGCTTTTTTGATTCTGTAGTAGTACTGATGAGGCGTTTTTTTTGGAAAGGGCTGGAGGGTGATGTTATTTTTAAAACATCGTTTTTCACCACATCAGGTGTCGGAAAACGGGCCATTTCAGCTGAAAGCCTCCGGTTGGCGGATAAAGGAAACTGACAGGATTTCAGCCATTGCTTATCTAAATAAAAACTGCCATATGAGAAAATTCATCTCTCTCTCTGTTTTGGTATTCCTTTCCCTTTCGGGCCTGCTGGCTCAACCCGGAAAGGTGGCCGTGCGGAAATCAGCCGACGGCTTTGTACTGGAAGCTTCCGGAAAAAACTTCTTTATTAATGGTATGAACTGGGACTATTTCCCGGTGGGCACCAATTATTCCTACAGTTTGTGGAAACAGCCGGACGACCTGATCAAGGCCGCCTTGGATTATGAAATGCCCCTCCTGAAAAACATGGGGGTGAATACCATCCGCCAGTACACAGGTGTACCGGCCCGCTGGATCAAATATATATATGAGAACTACGGCATCTACACCATGCTCAACCATTCCTTTGGCCGCTATGGCCTTACCATTAAAGGTAAATGGATGGCCAACACCGATTATTCCAGCCCGGCTGTAAGGGAGTTATTGCTGAAAGAAGTGAAGGATATGGTAAACCAGTACCGCTCCACACCAGGCCTGCTGCTCTTTTTGCTCGGCAATGAAAACAACTATGGCCTTTTCTGGCGTGGTGCCGAAACAGAAAACATGCCGATGGCCGACAGGCAGTCAACCAAAGACGCCTACCACTTATATAAACTGTTCAACGATGCGGTGAAGGAAATGAAAACCCTCGATGGTGATCACCCCATGGCCATTTGTAATGGCGACCTGCTGTTCATGGACATTATTACCAAGGAATGCACCGATATAGATATACTTGGTATCAACACGTATCGTGGCCTTTCTTTTACTGACCTGTACGACAGGGCAGCGAAAGAACTGGGCAAACCGGTAATGCTGACGGAGTTTGGATCAGATGCCTATAACACCCAGGCCAACAGTGAAGACCAGGAGTACCAGGCGAAAGTGCTGGTGAGCAACTGGAAAGAAATTTATGCCAATGCAGCCGGTATGGGCAAAAACGGCAACAGCCTCGGTGGTTTTACCTTCCAGTTCAGCGATGGCTGGTGGAAAACCGGTCAGACACTCAACCTCGATGAACATGATGCCACTGCTTCCTGGTCAAACGGCGGATACCTCAACGACTACAAAGCGGGTGAGAATAATATGAATGAAGAATGGTTTGGCATTTGTGCCAAAGGAAAGACCAATGAAAGAGGTACTTATGAATTATATCCCCGTGCTGCTTATTATGCGTTGAAAGAAGTTCACCAGTTTAATCCATATCGTGCAGGTGCACAATTAGGCATGATAGATAATGTGCAGATTGCAGATGCGGCATTAAGGGCCCGTGGTGATAAAGCAGCATTGCAGGCAGATGATAAAGGTAAACTGTACCTCAGCGACCTGCAGGCCAACTTCAGTACTTACAACACCGGTGGCAGCCTTATCTCCACACCGAAAGAAGATGATCCAACCACCACCGGTTATCCCACCCGTCTTGGATTCGATCACATGCAATCATTCAACATCGGTGTTACCGCAAGGCCTGCTCCGAATATGATGGCCAACGTACAATTCAATGTACTGGGTAATGTGGCAGAGAACCCGATAGATGAAGTGTTTTATGAAAACCGCGGCAGAAGGATAACAGTGAATACACCGACCGGTACACAACAAATAAATTCCAACAACCGTGTTCAGTTATACCGGGCGAGCTACAACTGGGATGCGAAGCTGTTTAAGCTCACCGGCTTTTACCGAACCGGCCATTACCATTGGGGATACGAAGGTGATTTCTTTGCTCTGTACCCCGAAGCCAACTATGGTCCTAACATAGATATATATAATGGAGAAGCGCCTTTTGGTTTTGAAATAGAAGGAAAGAAAGCCATCAAAGGATTAAAACTCGCTTTCGGTCCGGAACTTTGGTGGGGTGCTAACCCGGCCATACTTGCCAAGTACAGTCGCAAGATCGCCAAGCTGGATGTAACCGCCATGTTTCACGAAGACCTTACACAGCGCAGCGGATTGCAAAGTTCATTTGCGGTGCCCACACCCAAAACAAGAAAAGCGGCACTCAGCATCTCAAAGAAGATGGAGAAATTCAGTTTCGACATCGGCGGTCTCTGGGCCGGTCAGCCTTTGAACGGAAGAACATTCCAACTGATGAGAGATGGTAAAGTGTACCAGGACCAGATACGTACCGAAGATAATTTCGGTGGTAAAATAAAACTTACTTACTCTTCAGGTATGGTGAATTGGTATGGTCTTGCCTCCTACATGGGTCTTGTGGCGAATGGCGGTGTTGACCAGACCAGAACCTTCACCGGCTGGAGATTAAAAGATATCGGCAGCGGCAATATGTATAATGTGCTGAGCGGATTTACTGTTACCGTTGGCAAATTGCAGATCGCTCCGAATTTCCTTTATCAAAAACCGATTGAAGGACCCATACCGGCCGATGTACTGGCACCGGGCCGTCCCCGCAATATTTTAGATGATCCCTTCTCTGTTCGCAGCAACCGGGAAACCATCGGTGGTGAACTGTTGCTTACCTACGATCCCACACCCGCCACCTGGATGTATGAATGGGACAACGACAGGGCCGAAGATGCTAAGTTTGCCGTCAGTGCCGGCTTTGTATTCCGTCACCTGCCTACCATACAGGATGCTGCCATTGGTATATTAGGAAACGGAAGGACCACTTTTGTATTCCCCGGTTCAGCACCTGCACAAGACCTGTGGGAGGCCAATACCAGGATCGTTTCAAAGTTGAATCCAAACCTGGGTATCATTGCCAACCTGTATGCCGGCAATGGCCAGGCCAATGGTAATGACAAACGCACCATCAACCGTTATGGATTTGACCTGCGAGCCATTTACAAAAAAACAAAGCTGACTGCCATCGGTAAGTTCAACGACTGGGGTCCTTTTGACTATCACCGCGACTTCAACCTCACCTTCCCGCTTCAGTTCATTGCTGATATTTCAACCGAAATAGGAAAACCGGACTGGTTCATGCTGCCCGGCACCAAGATAGGTATCCGTGGTACCTATCGCACACTCGACAGGTATTCTCCACGCTACTCACCGGTGAAGACATTGGATGCTGCCGGCAACTGGGTGCCCGATCCTACAGCTATCGGCTTCCCGGATGGTAATGAGTGGGAAATACGCACCTATATTCAAATCAACCTCGGTAAATAAAATTGCTTGCTAACTATTATAAAGAAACTGATATGAAAAAAAATACAACACTTCACTACGTATGGATCAGCCTGCTGGGCATACTGCTGTTGAACACAGGATGCCAGAAGCGGGATGTGGCCGATCTGCAGGCGCCCACTTTCCCCAGCACGGCAGAAGTTTTCATTGACGATTTCACTTCCGACCTGGCCTATGCTGCCTTTGGCGGATCTGATGTTACTGCCTTTAAGGTGGACAACCAGGTAAGCTATGGCGGTACACGGCAGTCAATGCGCTTTGAAGTACCCGACGCGGGCAGCCCGCAAGGCTCTTATGCCGGCGGTGTGTTTTTCAGCAAAACAGGCAGAAACCTTTCCGGCTATAATGCCCTAACATTTTACATTAAAGCCTCACAGGCTGCCACCATCGGCGTGGTTGGTTTTGGTAATGACCTTGGTGAAAATAAATATGTTGTAACCCTGAACAACGTGGCCGTAACGAGCAACTGGAAGAAAGTGATCATTCCAATACCTGATCCTGCCAAACTGACACAGGAAAAAGGATTGTTCTATTATTCCACCGGCCCGGAAGCCGGCAGGGGATATACCTTCTGGATCGATGAAGTGCGGTTTGAAAAAATGGGCGATATCGGTCATGCATCAGCCACTATCTTAAATGGTGTGGATAAATCGCAGGTTTCCTTTACCGGCGTCACCAATACCATTGATGGTTTTTCTGCCACTTACAATTTACCAAGCGGTATTAACAGTACACTGAGTCTCTCTCCGAATTACTTTAAGTTTTCTTCTTCCAATCCTGCTGTGGCATCGGTAAGTGAAAAAGGAGTGGTAACCACTATTGGCGGAGGCACCACCACCATCACCGCCACATTGGATACCGTACAAGCAAGAGGCAGCCTTACACTGAATGCAGCAGGTGCCTATGTTGGTGCACCGGCACCCACGAGGGATGCAGCCAATGTAACGTCTGTATTCAGTGATGCTTATACCAATATCAACGTGGATTATTACAATGGTTACTGGGCACCGTTTCAAACCACGCAGTCAGCCGACTTCACCGTCAATGGCGACCATGTGCTGAACTATACCAACTTCAACTTTGTGGGTATACAGGTTACATCTCCCACGGTAAATATCGGCTCAAGGTCAAACCTTCACCTTGATCTTTACCTGCCCGACAATATTAACCCCGGCGCCACCTTTAAAGTACGTGTATTGGATTTTGGTGCCAATGGTGCACCGGGCGGCGGCGATGATATAAGTGATATCGTTACACTCACCAGTCCAGCACTGGCAGCCAGAACATGGCTCAGCTTTGATATTCCGTTCTCCAGTTTACCCGGTCTTTCCACAAAATCACATTTCGGACAGATCATTTTTGAAGGCACCAATATTTCCAACTTCTTTGCCGATAATATTTATTTCTGGAGCAATCCCGTGGTACCCACCACGGCCGCACCCGTACCCACACAACCGGCAGCCAATGTATTGTCAGTATTCAGCGACAGCTATACCAATCTTCCGGGGTCTGACTTCTTCCCCAACTGGGGTCAAAGCACTGTGGTAACACAAACACCGGTTGCAGGCAACAATACATTGCGCTATACCAATTTCAATTACCAGGGTTTACAACTGGCCGTAAACCAAAATGTAAGTACTTACCAGTTTTTACATATTGATTATTACAGTGCCAACGCTGGTACATTGAATGCATTCCTGATCTGTCCTCCCGGCTCACCCGGCGGCACGGCTCCATGGGAGAAGGCATTCAGTCTTTCAGTACCCACTGCCGGCTGGCATAGTGTGGATATACCACTGTCGCACTTTACACCACAGGTGGCGCTGAATAATGTGTTCCAATTCAAGTTTGATGGTGGCACCGGCGGCGATATCTTTTTAGATAATATTTTCTTCTGGCGAATTCCCCTTGTGCCCACCACGGCTGCACCGGTACCCACTTACCCGGCTGCATCGGTTATCTCCATCTTCAGTGATACTTATACCAATGTAAGCGGCAGTGATCTGAATCCTAACTGGGGACAGGCCACCGTGGTAACACAAACCCCGATCAGCGGCAACAATACATTGGTATATACCGGTCTCAACTACCAGGGACTTCAGTTTGGCAGCAACCAGAATGTTTCCGGAAAAACATTCCTGCACCTGGATTACTACTCCGCCAACTCCACGGCATTGAATATATATCTTATCTGTCCGCCGGGATCACCGGGTGGTTCAGCGCCATGGGAAAAAGCGTATGCCCTTACCGTGCCCACTGCCGCCGGTTGGAACAGTGTGGATATACCACTGTCGCATTTCACGCCACAGGTGGCATTGAATAATGTGTTCCAGTTGAAGTTCGATGGCAACGGCACCATTTATCTCGACAATATCTTATTCAGATAACAACCGGTTTTGCAAACTGAAAAAAATAAACAGTATGACACGTACAATATATAATATCACCCGGCAAAAACTGCTCACGGCAACAGCCTGTCTTGCCCTGCTGCTGGCATTTAACAGCTGCAAAAGGGAAGCAGTGCAAACCCTTCCGCAGCGGGAATGGGAATTAGTATGGAGTGATGACTTCAACGGCGCTGCCGGTACTGCACCCGACAATTCAAAATGGGTGTTTGACCTCGGCGGCGGCGGATGGGGCAATAATGAACTGCAGGTCTATACCAATAATGCCAATAATATCAAACTGGATGGTGCCGGTAAATTACAGATCACCGCCATCAGCAATCCTTCCGGCTTTACATCCGCCAGGATAAAAACGAAAGGCAAATTTGCACAGGCTTATGGCCGCTTTGAAGCAAGAATAAAAACACCAACAGGCCCGGGTATATGGCCGGCCTTCTGGATGCTGGGCGCCAACATTGATACAAAGCCCTGGCCGCAGTGTGGTGAAATAGATATCATGGAGCAAAGGGGACAGCAGCCATCAATTACACATGGCACCTTGCATGGCCCGGGTTAT
>JAEUVM010000450.1 GCA_016787125.1 Chitinophagaceae bacterium
GTACAACCTGCTTTCTCCAGCACCTTTATCATATTGAAGGCAGTTTGCGGATAAAGCTGGTCTACAAAACATGGTATGAAAAGCTGTACGTTCAAGGAGGTTATTGGGTTATTGGGTTATCTGGTTAATGGGTTATTGGGAAGTGGGATAGCAATCCAAAATCTAAAATTGCTCAGGTCTTAATCCGCTTTGCTTTTTCTTTTCGCCAATGCCATCATTTTCAGTGCCGTGATGGCCGCCTCTTCTCCTTTATGTCCATGTTTGCCTCCCACCCTTTCCATGGCCTGCTCCTCATTGTTTACGGTAAGCACGCCGAATATAGTGGGCACAGGAAGTGTGAGGTTCAGTTGCAGCACACCATCGGTTACAGCCCTGCACACGTAATCAAAATGCGGGGTGTCGCCTTTTATCACACAGCCGAATGCTATGAAAGCATCCGGTTTCTTTTTACCGGCATTCTCCCAGTAATTCTTTACAGTAAAGGGTATTTCAACAGCACCGGGAACCGTTATGGTGATGATACGTTTTACCGCATATTTCTCCAGTATGGCAATGCAGCCGCGTTCAAGCTGGTCCACAACAGCCGCATTCCATTCTGTTTTCACCAAAACGATACAGGCATCCTTTTTCAGAATGCCTGTATCAATGTGTAATAAGTTACTGTTCAGTACGTCTGCCATTATCAGTTCTCTGTATTGTACACACCCAGTTTAGCCAGGTTCAGGTCTGCATCGCTTGACTGCTGTGTGTTTGGAAACTTCTCTTTGATTTCTTTATAAAGTTCTATGGCCGACTTGGTATCGTTCAATACACTTTGTGCCAGGTAGGCAGCATTGTAAAGACTTTCAGCCGAACCGCTGATATCTTCTTCAAAATAAGTACCTGCCTTCTTGTAGTAATCAAATGCTTCTTTGCTTTTGCCAAGATCGGCATAGGCATCACCCAGCAGTTTGTAGGCCCTTGCCTGCACCAGTTTGGATGAAGTGCTCACCTTCTTCAGGTATTTGATGGCCTTTTCGTTGTCGTTCAGTTTGATGTAGCAGCTGCCGGCATAGAAGTTTGCCAGTTTGCCTGCTTTTGTACTGCCATACTTATCTATCACTTTCAAAAAGCCAATGTACTGTCCGTCGCCGTTCAGCGCCTGGTTGATAGAGTCCATACGGAAATATTCTTCTGCCTTGTACAGGGCATCGGCAGCTTTTACTTCGCGGGGCTTTTTGATGAAGTTCTGGTAGTAATACCAGCCACCTGCGGCAAGGATCACCAGCACGCTGGCAATGGTGAGTACCTTTCCGTATTTGCCCCAGAAATCTTTTGCTTTGGCAATTACTGCATCACCAGCTTCCTGTCCCGTCACATTTTTCTTGTCTGACATATTATTTTTTTCTGTTTGTTATTTGTTGCAAGTATTAAAATCAGTCGGTAATGAAAGGATAGTTCTGGTCTACATAAATATCTTTCAGTACTTCACTATCATCCGGCCAGGGGCTTTCCTCTGCAAATTTTACAGCGGCTGCCACTTTATCATCCACCCGCTTATTGATAGCGTCAATCTCATCCTGTGTGGCATATTTATTATCCAGGATTGTTTTCAGCACCTGCTGTATCGGGTCTTTGGATTTGTATTCATCCACTTCTTCCTTGGTCCTGTATTTCTGCGGGTCGCTGATGGAGTGACCTTTGTAGCGGTAGGTCTTGATCTCAATAAGTGTGGGGCCACCTTTTTCCCTCGCCCTCTTCACCGCCCGGCTGATGCCTTCGTGCACGGCTTCGGCGCTCATGCCATCAATGGTATCGGCAGGCATTTCGTAGCCATCGGCCAGTTTGTAAATATCTATTACGTTGGAGGTACGTTCTACAGAAGTACCCATGGCGTAGTTGTTGTTTTCGCAGATAAAGATCACCGGCAGCTTCCACAGCATGGCCAGGTTGAAGGTTTCGTGCAGCATACCCTGGCGGGCGGCACCATCACCAAAATAGGTAAGCACCACATTGTCCGTACCGCGGTATTGCTCTGCAAAAGCCAGTCCTGCACCGGTACCTATCTGTGCACCTACTATACCATGACCGCCAAAGAAGCCCACATCTTTACCAAAAAAGTGCATACTGCCGCCTTTGCCTTTGGCACAACCGGTGGCTTTGCCGTACAATTCAGCCATACAGCTGTCAACCGGTACACCTTTGGCTATCGCCAGTCCATGATCCCTGTAAGCGGTGATCATCAGGTCTTCAGGGCGGGTGGCTGTGATACAACCCGCGGCGATGGCTTCCTGCCCTATATAGGCATGGAAAAAGCCACGGATCTTGCCCTCCATCTTGTACTTCTCCTCTGCCACCAGTTCAAACTGACGGATCAGCTGCATCAGCTCATACCAGTAGAGGTAGGTTTCTTTAGAGAATTTGGTAGCCACAGGCCGTGAATTTGGGTTTTTAGCTTCTGTTTAAACGAGGCGCAAAAATAAGGGGAAAAGCGTTAAAATGTACGATGTCAGGTGTCCGATGTACGATGTGTTCAAAGATCGCCGGGTTTGGAGGAAGGTACGATGTAAGATGTACGAGGTACGAGGGGTCCTGAGATCGGCGGATTTAGACAGGCAGGCGGAGGTCTGAAATACGATGTACGAGGTACGATGTGTTCAAAGATCGGCGGGTTTGGAGGAAGGTACGATGTAAGATGTACGATGTACGAGGGGTCCTGAGATCGCGGATTTAGACAGGGAGGCGGAGGTCTGAAATACGATGTACGAGGTACGATGTGTTCAAAGATCGGCGGGTTTGGAGGAAGGTATGATGTAAGATGTACGATGTACGAGGGGTCCTGAGGTCGGCGGACTCGACCAGTTGGCGGGCCGTCTAGAATTTGGCATCGCCGGCCATCCTGCTTCACTACCGCCGGAAAACCCCGACCTTTCAGCCCCTTCGTACATCGTACCTCGTGCTATGAGGTACTATTTGCTCTAAGAGTGTAAGGTTTGA
This sequence comes from Chitinophagaceae bacterium, assembly GCA_016787125.1. Classification (GTDB taxonomy): domain Bacteria; phylum Bacteroidota; class Bacteroidia; order Chitinophagales; family Chitinophagaceae; genus JJ008. The sequence goes on from JAEUVM010000450.1 coordinate 2,977, forward strand.
GAATAGGCAAAGTGTCGGGAATTCTGCATCGCCGGCCTCCCGACTTTACAACCCTTCGGAAAACCCCGACCTTTCAGCCCCTTCGTACATCTTACATCGTACCTCGTACATCTTACCTCGTATCTCGTACATCATACTTCGTACATCATGCCTGTCATTGTATCTTGCACCCATGCTCCTGCTCCGCCAGCTCACATTGTTGCAGTTTAAAAACTATAAGAACCGCAGTTTCAGCTTTCATGAGCGGGTGATCGGTTTTTGTGGAAACAATGGCGCCGGAAAGACCAACCTGCTGGATGCCATCTATTATCTTTGTTTTACCAAAAGTTACTTAACCCGGCAAGAAGGCGCCAACGTGCAGCGTGGCGCCGCCGGGTTTCGTTTGGAGGGCGACTTTCTCCTTCACGATAAGCCCGAAAAGACCACCTGCATCCTCCGCGAAAACGGTAAGAAAGAGTTTTCGGTCAATGACGAGCCCTACGAC
>JAEUVM010000451.1 GCA_016787125.1 Chitinophagaceae bacterium
GGCAAACGCCTCGGTGGTGTATTCCGCGAAGCCGCCACACTGGGCGAACAGTTTGGCGACCACCGCGTATTCAATACTGCCATACAGGAAGCCTACGTGGTGGGCTCCACAGCAGGAATGAGTGCGGTGGGATTAAAACCCATCGTGGAAGTGCAGTTTGCCGATTATATCTATCCCGGTTTTAATCAACTGGTAACAGAACTTTCCAAAAGCTGCTATCTCAGCGCCGGCAAATTTCCGGTATCCATGATATTGCGTGTGCCCACCGGCGCCTATGGTGGTGGCGGGCCCTACCACAGCGGCTGCGTGGAGACCACCCTTCTTTCCATCAAAGGAATAAAAGTGGCCTATCCATCCAATGCCGCCGATATGAAAGGACTGATGAAAGCCGCCTATTACGACCCCAACCCGGTGGTGATGCTGGAGCATAAAGGCCTGTACTGGAGTAAAGTGCCGGGAACAGAAGATGCAAAAACCGCGGAGCCTGCTGCCGATTATATATTGCCATTTGGCAAAGCCAATATTGTTGTACACGCAGCACCGGGTAAAATAGCCAATGGCGAAAGCTGTGTCATCATCACCTATGGTATGGGAGTATATTGGGCCAAAGCCGCCGCCACTTACTTTGATCAGCAGGTGGAAGTGCTTGACCTGCGAACGCTCTACCCGCTCGATGAAGCAATGATATATGAACGGGTAAAAGCACATGGCAAATGCCTGGTGCTGACGGAAGAGCAACAACTCAACTCATTTGCAGAAGCGCTGGCAGGCCGCATTGCCAAAGAATGTTTTCAAAACCTCGATGCAGCGCCGCAAGTGCTGGGGGCATTAAATCTGCCCGCCGTGCCGATGAATATTTTACTGGAACAGGCCATGCTGCCCAACCCGGAAAAAGTAAAACAGGTGATAGCAAAACTGCTCGCCGGCTGATCTTCGTACAGACGGGATGCATCCCGTCTCATAAAAAGGATGCATCCCGTCTCATACAAGGATGCATCCCGTCTCATACAAAGACGCATCCCGTCTCTTCCTAACAAACCAGTTTTAACCAAAGAAAATCATTATAAAATGTTTTCATAAAACCGTGGCAGCCAGTGCGTGTTTTGCGAACACAACTGAGTGTCATGCGAAGCCATCTAAGTGTTTTGCGAACACATCTGAGTAACTTGCGAAGCGATCTCAGTAATCCGCGAAGCCATCTCAGTAAGTTGTGAACGCATCTCAGTAACTTGCGAAGCCATCTCAGTAAGTTGCGAACGCATCTCAGTAACTTGCGAAGCGATCTCAGTAGTCTGCGAACGCATCTCAGTAACTTGCGAAGCCATCTCAGTAAGTCGCGAACGCATCTCAGTAACTTGCGAACGCATCTCAGTAAGCCGCGAACGCATCTCAGTAACTTGCGAACGTATCTCAGTAACTTGCGAACGCATCTCAGTAAGTCGCAAACGCATCTCAGTAACTTGCGAAGCGATCTCAGTAACTTGCGAAAGCAACTGCATTTTATGCAAAGAGGCTGTCAACCAGTCATTTACAGCAAAAACCCCTGGAAAAACAGGTTTTTTACCCCCCAAAACTCACTTTTCAATAATTCTCCTCCATCGGGCTCAGCAGCGCAATTTCGATGGGTACAATATTCCCCGCCGCCGAATCCGGCCGGCCGCTTCCCGCCTGTTCAAACTCACGGTCGATCTCCGTCATGTCTTTCAGAAAATTATTTACCGGCAATAACATCGTGTTAACACATTGCTCCGTTTGCAGGTAGATCTGCTGCAATTCTTCTTTGAAAAAAGAAACGCCATCCTGGATATGCCGCGAAACAGCGCTGTACGATTCCCGCAAAAAATGATGGATCTTCAGCATGTTTTCTTCCCTGGTTTCTTCCTGCACAAGGCTCATAATAGTTGTTGCCATAACCATTGGTTTCTGTACACCCCAAAAAAGTTGTGCCAGCAATCACACAACAAGCCGGTTCTGCAAAACTGGTGATCTGCACAGGCGGGAATGTGGAAAAAAGAAGCCCCATGCATTTTTTGGTAAAAAAAAATTAGTCTGCCACGCATGATATATATTCAATAACCGGGGAACCAATTCCCCGTAATGTGGCTTTATAAAAAAAATCCGCAATTGGATGATGACCTTTTGCCCGGACTGACATTAATACATATATACCACTGCTATGACAGATGCTGAGATACTGAGTTCCTTACAAAACAACCGCTATACGGCCGCCGTGAACGGGCTTTACCGGGTGTTGCCAGCGGTAAAGAAGTACATAAAAGCCAATAACGGCACCTCCGATGATGCCAGCGATATTTTCCAGGATGCCCTGGTGATATTGTATAAAAAAGTGCAGGCAGGCGGCTTCACCCTTACCGTACCACTGCAAACCTACCTGCTGGCCGTGGTGAAAAACTGCTGGATGCAGGAACTGCGCCGCCGTAAAAAAATGCCCGCCACTGCCAGCTTCCCCGAAGAGATACCAGATACAACGGCGCAAGATGAAACAGCCTGGTGGCAGGCCAAAGCAGCTTTTGGATTGCTGGGAAAAAAATGCAGACAACTGCTCCTGTTGTTTTATTACCACCGGAAAAGTTTTAAGGAAATAGCCACCACACTTTCTTTCAGTGATGAACGGGTAGCGAAAAACCAGAAGTACCGCTGCATGGAAAAAGCAAAAGAACATTACCTCATCCTTTCAAATACGGCAACCGATGAACAATAACCAGTTTGATATAGACCGCTACCTCGCCGGACAAATGGAGGCGGGCGAGAAGCAGGCATTCGAGGCCAGGCTCTCAGCCGATAAAACACTGCGCTATGAATTACAAATACAACAGCAACTGCAGCAGGTGATACAGGATGCCGGGATAAAACAGCATTTCAGCAAAGCCATTGACAAAAGAATACTGGTGCGTCGCCTCTGGCAATGGGGCATCGTGGCCGCCCTTGTTGCAGCACTTGTTTTTACAGGTATTAAAAACAACTGGTTTCAAAAAAACAAAGCAGCAGCACAGAACAACCTTCACACACCTGAATTATTCGACATAAACACCAAAAAAGATACCGTGATCGAAACCAGGGACGGTGTGGTGTTTGCCATCCCCGCCGGTGCCTTTGCCGGTGGTCACAGTAATGTGACGTTGGAAATAAAAACAGCCCTTACACCGGCTGCTATCCTGCAACAGGGCCTTTCTACCATGAGTGATAACAACCTGCTGCAAACTGCCGGTATGTTTTACATCAATGCCAAGGCAAACGGCGAAGCATTGAAGATGGAAAAGGAAATAGCAGTAAGCGTACCTGCTGCCACGATCAATCCTGCCATGCAATTGTTTGACGCGGTGGCCGACAGCAGCGGACAAATAAACTGGACAAATCCCAAACCGGTAGAAAATAACCTGCGCACCGTAGATATCAGCCGCCTGAATTTTTATCCGCCGGATTATCTTCCGGTATTGAAAGCATTGGGGAAAGATGTAAAAGATAAACGCTATACCGACAGTCTCTATTATTCCTTTGCCGGGTTTTCAGTTATAATTGGAAGGGATGGGGGAGCGGATATTGAAACCGTGACGACTACACCAGGTACGGCTGCAGAAAAAATCAATGAAGGATACTTTGCCACCGATACCAGTAAGAAAGATACAACAGGATATGTGGACAGATGGAGAGATGGTCATGCCACGGATACTGTTGATCATTCCATCCACTACGAAATAGATCCTGCCCGCATCCGTGCCATCTGGAATGAAAAATTTGCCGGCACCATCATCGCCACCAAAGCATTTGAAGAACGGCTGCAGTACATGCACGGATTGTGCAACCCGATGTGCCTCGATGCCTATTTACAGGGATTGAACAGACCGCTGTACGAAACGGACCAGTTGCTTGCTGATGCCAGCTATGGCCCGGTGCGGGAGAAGTTTCTCGAATTTGCCCGGCGAAAAGAAGGTAAGGTGATCATCGCAGAAGGCATACAGCAAAACCTGGCTAATTATTATGAACAAAAAGTAATCGCCTACCAGCAGGCGGCAGCGAAAACCCGTGCGGCGTATGAAGAGGAACTGGCTGCGCTGAACAACATCGCCGATGAAAAAAGAAGACAGCAGGCTGTGGATGAATTTTTACAAAAAGAAAAAGGCTTTCAGGAAGAACACTGTGCCAACCTCACCGATGCGTACCGGCAGATCGGCATAAATAGAAATTGTAATGATACCATCATACCGCCCGACAGGCCAACGTACAATTTCAACATCAGCACCCCCGGATGGAAAAACCTGGATGTGTATGTATTTGAATCCACCCGCGACAGGCAATCCATGACCTACACCGATCCGCAAACCGGCAAAACAGCCACCCTGCAATACAGCGATATTGATATCCGTATCGACAATGAAGCACAATACGATAAAGTATATGTGTACCTGCTGCCCGACAGCCTGAACAGTTTCCAACGGGTGAAGAAAGGGGAGGGTGTTTACAAAGAAAAACTCAACAGCCTCTTTCACTACGATGCCATCGTGGTGGCCTGGAAAGGAACGGAAATGTATTATCACCGCCAACGGCAGATACCACCCGGCAGTTATACGTTCACCCTTGCTGCCATTCAGCAACCTGCTTTCGAACAGGAAATGAATAACTATAGCGGCACA
>JAEUVM010000479.1 GCA_016787125.1 Chitinophagaceae bacterium
GTACAACCCGTGACAGATGAGGAATGGGCCGTGGTGCTTGAACTTGCAGGAGAGTAATGATTGAATAATATCCAACCCGACAACCTCTCCGTAAATACGCAATTAAGAAACATTAAATCTTAAATATCTCCCTCCCCGGGTTACCTTTTTCTGTATTCCTGTATCAACACCTGTTCACCTTTTTTAAACTTAAAAGTATAGCCATGAAAAATGTTTTCATCGGGCTGCTCATCATTGCAGCCGGAGCAGGAGTTTATTTCTTTATCCTTAAAAAGAAAAAGCCGGGAGACGAAACAGTTTCCATCAACAAAGAACTGATCATAGGTAAATGGCAGCTTGCGGCTGCTGAACCGTTGAAAGATTCTGCACTGCTGAAGTACAGTTATGATTTTCAGCCCGGCAATATAGCAATGGTAATGAAAGCAGATTCGGCAAAGACAGACACCGCCCGTTATGAATGGAATAAGGCCAATGAACTGGTAATGAAAGAAAACAATTCCGATACTGCAAACCATGTGTTTGCTGTGTTGAAGCTTACCAAAGACAGTCTGCAACTGCGTGGCATCAGCGACAGCATGAAGGTATTACTTATCAAAACCCGGTAACTGCGTTCTGTTACCTGGCAAGCGAACCTGCAGCCGGTTGATTTTGTAAGGGCTGCAGGTTACTTTCTCTGCCAATACTTTCTTTTTAATACCTAATCAAAAGCTTAGTCATGAAAATCATCATTGCTGCTTTAGCAGCCGTAATCCTTCTGGTTTCCTGTGATAAGAATGTAAAGGAATCAGCTGATGCGAATAGCCAGCTTGATAAATTGGTAAGTGACCTGCCCCGTGAATACACGGACGGCCAGCCCGACGGTGGTGCTACGGATACTACCAAAAAACAAACAAACGGAATAAAGCAAAAAGATCTGCCGCTAAATGAAAAGTCCGATCCGGATTGGGATAAGAAGATCATCAAAAACGGAATACTCAATGTGCAGGTAAAGGATTTCAACACTTTCTCCCTATTCTGCAGGGATAAAATAAGAAGTCTTGGCGGGTATGTGGCCCAGGAAGAGCAGCATCAGTCTGACTATAAGATAGAAAACACGCTGATGGTTAGGGTACCGGTGGATCAGTTTGACAATGCCCTGAACCAGCTTGTGTCACAAGCTGAGAAAGTAAATGAGCGAAAGGTAACTTCACAGGATGTCAGCAGTGAGTACACCGATGTAAAATCACGTATAGAAGCAAAAAGGCAGGTTCGGCTTCGCTATATGGAATTGATGAACCAGGCAAGGAACATGGAAGAGATATTAAAAGTACAGTCAGAGATCAACCAGGTGCAGGAAGAAATTGAAGCAGCCACCGGCCGGGTGAACTACCTTGGCAATGCCTCTGCCTACAGCACTATCCATGTAACATTTTTCCAGGTATTAAATGAAAAGGCAGCTCAGACAGCCAATCAAACTCCTGCATTTGGCGAAAGGGTTGGCTATGCGTTCAAAGCAGGTTGGAGTTGGATTACAGAATTATTGATTGGTCTTGTATCCGTATGGCCGCTTTTTATCATTATAGGAGGAATAGCGGTACTTTATAAAAGAAGCAAAAGCAGTAAAGCCAACCCGGCAGCATAACAGTTTCTTTTTACATTTGATCATGGTAAAAAAGAAACTCGTGGTGCTTACCGGCGCCGGCATCAGTGCCGAAAGCGGATTAAGGACCTTCAGGGACAGCGATGGCCTCTGGGAAGGATACCAGGTAACGGATGTGGCCACACCGCGGGCATGGAGAAAGAACCCGCAGGTGGTACTTGATTTTTATAATGAAAGGAGAAAAAATGTGGCTGAGGCTTTTCCTAATGCTGCACATACCGGCCTGGCTGAACTGGAAAAATATTACGATGTAACGATCATCACCCAGAACATTGATGACCTTCACGAGAGGAGTGGCTCTACTAATATCCTTCACCTGCATGGCGAAATATTCAAAATGCGAAGTGAGCAGGATGAATCATTAGTATATGAGATAAGAGGTGATATTAAATTGGGCGATACTGCCGAAGATGGTGCCCAGCTTCGGCCGCATATCGTATGGTTTGAAGAACCGGTGCCGCTGATCGGACAGGCTGCTGCCATTGCATCAACATCTGATATTTTTGTTGTAGCCGGCACATCACTGGTGGTATACCCGGCTGCAGGATTGCTGCACTACGTACCTGCCCATGTACCTAAGTATATTATTGATAAAAAGATACCGTACGTGTCAGGAGCCGATAACCTGGTCGCTATTGAAAAACCGGCAACAGAAGGGGTGAAAGAGTTGCTGGCGCTGCTTATTCGATAACAGTGTTTTCATGGAAAACAACGCCGTGTGATTCCAATTCTTTAAGTACAGGATCATAGATCTCCTTTGCGGTGGGAATACGCAACCCAGCCAGCTTAATCTTCCCTGCCAGTATCAGCTTTGCGGCAATCCCCAATGGAAGGCCAACTGTTTTCGCCATAGCCGTATGGACACTGTTTTCTCCTTTTACAACCAGTGAGCTGTTTACTTTTACCAGCGAATCAGTACCGGTTTTACCCGGCAATGAATATTCGATCTCATGCAGCATGACGATCATGTCTTTATCGTATGGCCTTAAGGCAAGTTTTTTCTCCACTGCAAACTGCAGAATATCGGCTGCGGAACAAATTCCTTTGTTTACCGGCGTTTCATTATCGTCAAGCCCAAGGAAAAAGAGTTGTTTTAAGGTAAGATTGGCCTGGTGCATTTTAACGGCAAGAAAAGAGGCTGCCCTGTTCTTTACATCATCTATTTCTATTTCCTCCAGGTTGCCCTTGTCATCGGCTGTCATAAAAGTGGAAGGGATTTCGGCGCCTTCGTCTGCGGCTTCGTTTTCGGCGTCCATGAGTTGCATCAGGTTCTCCATCATACTGCGGGTTTCAGAAAAACGTTCGGTCAGTTTCTGACTTATCCATTCACTGAAGCCATTCTTATCCATATGTTCCTTAAATACCGCCTGTAATGATTTACCATTGGTATCATATTGTTTTGTTTCATCCGTCAGCTTCAGTTCAAGTATATTCTTCCAGCCATACATAAAATCCGGGTGCCGCAGCGTGGTACGGATAAAAGTGGGTACCTGCTCCATTCCATAGAGCGAGGTGTAACTGAGTGAATCTCTGTTGGGATACCAGCTCAGTAAACCAAGCTCAGGGATATCGACAATTCGTTCCGCAGAAAAGAGTTCCTCGTATGACAGGTTCACTTCGTTGCCTGCTTCCCGGTAATGTGCCCCGGCCTTTCCCGCCATAATGATGTTGCGTGGATTCCAGCTTATTTTGTAGTGCCAGGGATTATCATCACTTTCAGGGGCTACCAGTCCACCGCAATGTGATTTAAAGGAAGTGACCGTGCCGCCTTTTTCACGGATATCATTGATCAGTTGCATGGCGCTCATATGGTCTATGCCGGGGTCGAGGCCCATTTCACAAAGGAAGAGCAGCTTGTTCTTTTCTATTTCGGGATGCAGCTTTCTGATCTCCTCGTCGACATAGGAAGCAGTGAGAAGGTCTTTCCTGTACGTTACACAATCTTTTGCCACTTCAATATGCAACGAAGGCGGAAGAAGGGAAATAACGATATCTGCCTCCCTGATATGAAGGCCACGCTGTTCTTCATCGCGGATATCGAAGGAAAGAGCAAGGGCTTTTTGCGACTTACCCACCTTTTCCTGTGCCAGTTTAAGGTCAGCGTCAACCACCAGTACCTTCCAATTCTCAGTAATGGCATTTTCGAGCAGATACCTGATCAGTACAGAGGCCGATTTTCCCGCACCAAAAAGTAAGATTGTTTTCATACGAGGACTTGGTTATAAAACCGGAAAATTAGGACGAAAAACCCAGATTCCGGAGGCAAAAAACCTGCGTAAAATTGCTTTGTTTTCAGTTGGTTAACTAATTCACATGGGTGGAAAAAATAGGGTAAAAAACAGCCCTTTTTATCAGGTTTTCAGTCTGGGAAAAAGTAGATTTGCAGACCCTTAAAAAACGCCGGAAAAAGGCTCATTACAGAGGGTAATCATCATACAAAAGAAGGAGTGTAAAACAAGATGGAAGATAATTCAGCGCCACTGGAAACCAATGACCACGACAGGATAATTCCGGTTAATATTGAGGAGCAGATGAAGACGGCCTACATTGATTATTCAATGTCGGTGATAGTGGGCCGTGCCTTGCCCGATGTTCGGGATGGGTTGAAACCCGTACATCGCCGTATTCTTTTCGCTATGGACAGTCTTGGTCTGAAACATAACAGGCCATTCAAGAAATCTGCCACCATCGTCGGTGAAGTATTGGGTAAATATCACCCGCATGGAGATACAGCTGTATATGATGCGCTGGTGCGTATGGCGCAGGACTGGAACATGCGCTATGAACTGATCGACAAACAGGGAAACTTTGGTAACCCTGATGGAGATGGCCCCGCCGCCATGCGATATACCGAAGCTAGGCTGAAAATGCTGGCCGAGTTCATGCTCGAAGACCTTGATAAGGATACCGTGGACTTTCAGCTCAACTTCGACGACTCGCTGAAGGAGCCAACGGTGCTTCCCACCCGCATACCCCAGTTGCTGGTGAATGGCTCCAGCGGTATTGCCGTGGGTATGGCCACCAATATGATGCCGCACAACCTTTCCGAAGTGATAGATGGCTGCGTGGCTTATATTGACAAGCGGGATATCAGCATCGAAGAACTGATGCAATATGTAAAGGCGCCCGATTTTCCCACCGGTGGTATCATCTATGGTATGGAAGGTGTTAAAGCCGCTATGCACCTTGGCCGTGGAAGGGTGGTGGTGAGAGGTAAGGTAACCGTAGACACAAAAGCCAGCGGCAGGGAGCAGATCGTTATCAATGAAACGCCCTACCAGGTAAACAGGGACGCACTGACGAACCGCATTGGCGAGCTGGTAAATGAGAAGATAGTAGAAGGTATAGCGCATGTAAACAACGAATCAAACAATAAAGAAGGTACCCGCATTGTGATAGATCTGAAAAGGGATGCTATCGCGAATGTGGTCATCAACCAGTTGTATAAACTGACCGATCTGCAAACCTCCTATGGTATCAATAACGTAGCCATTGTAAAAGGGAGGCCGAGAACGCTGAACCTGAAGGATATTATCAGTGAATTTGTCGAGTTCAGGCATGAAGTGGTGGTAAGAAGGGCAAAATTTGAACTCAGGGAAGCTGAGAAAAGGGCCCACATCCTGCAGGGATACCTTATTGCACTCGATCACCTGGATGAAGTGATCTCATTGATCCGCAGTTCGGCCACACCGGATATTGCAAAGGATAAACTGATAAATGCCGGCTGGGGACTGGACGAAATACAGGCAAAAGCCATTCTGGAACTTCGCCTGCAGCGCCTTACCGGTATGGAGCGGGAAAAAATCAAAGAAGAGTATGATGAACTGATGAAGATCATAGCCCACCTCAATGAATTACTGGGTAATGAAGGCATGCGATTCGATCTGATAAAGAAAGAATTGCAGGAAATGAAAGATAAATTCGGAGATGCCCGCAAAACGGAGATCACCTACCTGGATGATGAAGTAAAGATCAAAGACCTGATCAAAGAAGAGGATGTGGTAATCACAATATCCCACCTTGGTTATATCAAACGTACGCCTGCAGATGAGTTCAGGGCACAGCGCAGGGGCGGTCGTGGGGTAATGGGTGGCAAGACAAGGGATGAGGATTATATAGAACACCTTTTTGTGGCTTCCACGCATCATACCATGCTATTCTTTACGGAAAAGGGAAGGGTATACTGGCTGAATGTTTACGAAATACCGGAAGGGGAGAAGACGGGCAAAGGAAGGGCCATTCAAAACCTGATACAATTACCTCCGGATGATAAGGTGAGGGCCATCATAGATGTAAAGGACCTGAAGGACGAAGAATTTGTAAAGGGGCACAACATTGTTCTTTGTACCAAAAAAGGTATTATCAAGAAAACCGAGTTGGAAGACTTCAGCCGTCCGCGTCAAACTGGTGTGAATGCCATTACCATAACGGAAGGAGATGAATTGCTGGAAGCAAAACTGACTGATGGCCGTTCAGAGATCATGATGGCCGTAAAGAGCGGCCGTGCAATCCGTTTCTCAGAAGAAAAAGTACGGGCCACGGGCCGCGGTGCTATTGGTGTGGCCGGCATAGAAGTGGATGATGAGCAGGATGAAGTGGTTGGTATGATTTGTGTAAACCCTGAAACGGATGCATCGAGAACCGTACTGGTGGTAAGTGAAAAAGGATTTGGAAAACGTACACCGGTGGATGAATACCGCTTTACCAACAGGGGAGGAAAGGGAGTGAAGACGATCAGTGTAACAGATAAGACAGGTTCGCTGGTGGGAATTATAGATGTGGCGCAGAGTGAAGACATCATGATAACCTGTAAAAGCGGGGTTACCATCCGGATGCCGGTAAGCGGTATCAGTGAGCAGGGAAGGGCTACCCAGGGAGTGAAACTGATAAGGCTTGATGAAGGAGATGAAATAGCCGCAATAACTCAGCTGGATGACTCCGGGCAGAACGGCAATGAGAGTGGCACTGACAACGGCAGCAGTGATGCACCTGCAGACGGCGATGGAAATAACGCAACCGAACCGGGGGAAAACCCATCTAACGGAGGCGATATCCAATAATATATATTTGTAAATCAATTAACATTCAAATGAAAAGACTCCTTTTGCTGGTAACGATCAGCCTGCCTTCACTCCTGGTATCAGCACAGAATTATGATGCCATAAAACTCACCCTTTCTCTTACCCAATTTGAGAAAGCTAAAGAGGAGGTGGATAAGTCAATGTCGAATACCAAATTTGCCAGTAAACCCGAAGCTTATATTTTGAAAGCTTCTATTTACGGCGGACTTGCAATGGATCCCAAGAACATCAACACTGCCAAAGAGGATGAATTGACTACCGATGGCAATAATGCATTCAGCAAATTCAGAGAAATGGATCCTTCCATGAGCCTTCTGAAGGAGGAGGTATACCAGATGGGCATTGACAACCTGTACCGCAGTAATTATAACCTGGGGTATAATGCCTATAACGAAAAGAAATGGGAGCCGGCCTTTAAAAGCCTGAAAAGTGCAATGGAATATTCAGACCTGCTGATCGAAAAGAAAATATTACCCGGTCCAATAGATACAAACCTGCTTATTCTGGCCGGTGTAACAGCTGAGAATGGCGGATTCAAAGATGATGCTGCAAAGTATTATACCAAACTCGCTGACAGTAAAATAACAGGAGATGGCTTTGAAAGCGTATATCGCTTCCTGGTAACTTATTATTTTGGGAAAAAGGACATGGCCAATTTTGAAAAATACAAAGGCTATGGGGGAGAAATGTATCCAAAGAGCGAGTATTTCAAATACGACAAGATAGATTTTGCCGTAGGACTGATGGAAAACTTTAATGACAAGCTGAAAGCGCTGGATGAAGTACTGGCAACTGACCCCGGCAATTATAAAGCCAACCAGATACTGGGCGAATTGATTTACGATACCCTGAACTCCGATGTGGAAGGAGCCGTATTACCTCCAAACGCTGATGAAATGGAGGCAAAAATGGTAAAGGCATTCAATAACTCAGCCACAGCCAAGCCCGGCTCTGAAATACCTTATATATATATAGCCGATCATTTCATCAATAAAGCAGCAAAAGCAGGTGAAGTGCGGGATGCACACACAAAAGCCATGAAGGCGAAAGCAAAGCCCGGCGTGAAACCCGATCCGGCAGATGTGGCTAAAAAAGAAGAACTGGAGAAAAAATACGGCGATGCCCTGGAAACCGCCCGTGAGCCTTATGAAAAGGCAGCAGCCATACTTGCCGCCAAGCCAAAGGGAGTAGATAAGAACCAGGATATTCGTGACAGAGGACAGTACAAGAAAGCCTGCAGTTACCTGTCTGACATTTATGCCTACAAAAAATCGAAAGCAAAGCCCAATACCCCGGAGTTTACAAAATGGGAAACAGAGGAGAAGAAGTGGATGACAACCTATGAGGGGATTAAGTAAGTATATAAG
>JAEUVM010000435.1 GCA_016787125.1 Chitinophagaceae bacterium
TCGTACTTCGTACAAACAATAAATATCAGCAAGAATGAATCTTTCGTCTTTTCCTTTCCGCACACTTGACTGGGCTACGGTGCCCCGGGAAGAACACAAAGGCGAAACCGGGAGTGCCTGGTGGCAGGTGCAGATGATGAATGATATACGGGTGCGCCGGGTGGAATACTCTGCCGGTTATAAAGCCGACCATTGGTGCAAAAAAGGCCACATCATCTTTTGCCTCGAGGGTGAAATGGATACCGAACTGGAGGATGGCCGCCTCTTCACACTCAGCAAAGGCATGTGCTATTTCGTGGGAGATAATGACGAAGCACACCGGAGTACCACAATCGGGGGATGCCAGCTTTTTATTGTTGATTAATTCCTATTTTCATTTCCCAAAATTTTAAACCTTATAATCATGGCTTTTTATCCCCTTGCCACCGGCAACTCATGGACCTACAAAATGAAAGACGGCAACAGCTACACCAATGAGGTAACCGGCGCTGACGGCGCTGTGTTTACCATGAAGAACTCGATGATGCCCAATACCACCCAGATCAAAAAAGAAGGTGATGAATACCTTGCCAACCACTGGGACGGCACCACTTTTCAATTGATGCTGAAAGAAACCGATGAGAAAGGATACGACTGGGATGTGAAATTCACTGCCAACGGGCTGGAAAGTATTTTACGGCATACCATTAAAGAAATTGGTATCAGCAAAGAAGTGAACGGCAAAACCTATCCCAATGTAATGATGGTAGAAGCCGAGAGCATGCTGATGATGAATGGCACACTGATCACCCTCAGCTATTTTACCCAATACTATTTTGCGGATGGCGTGGGCCTTATCCTAACCACCACTTCGGCCGGTGATGAACATGTGCTGACGGATTGCAAGCTGAACTGATAACGGGAAATATCAATCCTTTTCATTGATCTCATCGAGGTGCAGTTTCTCAAACTGTTCCTCGATTTTTTGTGTCACCTCTTCCGGGTGCTCAAGGTTGTGTACCGCATCCTTCTTGCGTACGATTTTCCAAATCTGTATAAGAGCGGTTAGGGCAAATATGCCACCGATGACCCAATTCAGAATGTGCTGGTTATCGTTTATCTTTTTAGCGATGAGCAATCCGCCGAAGATAAAGATGCAGTTGCCGATAAAGGTACCCAGGCCGATACCCAGAATATAGGTGTTATAATGATCTTTCCGCGGCAGTAATATTTTTTTGGTAAACAATACCGTACTCCAGCCAAACCAGAACGGTATCTGCACCGGGTTTACGGCGCTCATCACCAGGCCGAGTACAAATTTGGGCAGCGGACTGTCGAGCACAAAATTCTTCTCCACGGTCGGGTGCATAGCTGCATAAAAACTGGAAGCCGCCAGCGCCACCACTATCAGCAGGGTAACCCATTCCAGTGCCTTCAGCAATTTTTCCTGCTTGCGGATCCAGTCCATCGCCACCAGCGATATGCGTACATAGATGATCTCCACCAGCA
>JAEUVM010000507.1 GCA_016787125.1 Chitinophagaceae bacterium
ATCCTGCTTCATTTTTTTTGCAGGGTATGCCTGTTTCAGGCAGAGCTGCCGGTCTAAGCTATCACCCGGTATATTTCAAAAGCTTCAGCATAGCCGCTGTTGCATTGCACGCCTCTCACTTTTGCAAGAGAACGGATAAAATCAGCCTGCATATAATTGCGGTGTGCCTGCGACTGGTAAGCTTTAAGCGCATTTGTTTTGCGAAGCAGATCATCTTCACTTACCGGGCTAAACCATGTTGGTTGAAAAGAAGTATTGTTCCAGGGCAGTTCATAACCGGCAATGCTGACATATTTAAATGCCCGTAATCCTTCCTGGCAGATCACCTGGTGGTCCTGGTGTATATCACCTTTAGCAGGCAGCAATACCAGGTCAGGAGCAATGGTCTTGCTCAGGCGAACAAGGTCTTCCAGTACCTGTTGCCTTACCGTACTGAATTCCCTTACCGGGTAATCGAACAGTACCAGGTTAGCTGGCCGGATACCCAGTACTGCTGTAGCCTTTTTACATTCATCAGCCAGTGTATGGGTCGGCAGATGGTCGGGCAACGATTTGGCACAAAGACTGAAGGCCGCATAAAATACTTCCTTACCGGCCGCACAATAGCGGGCAATCGTGCCACCGCAACCCAATTCGCCATCATCAGTATGCGGCGCCAGTACCAGTATCCTGTTTTTTTCCTGCATGGCTGACAAATGTAATTAAATGTTTTGTAGACAGGAATTGTTGATTACGCTATTACAACCGGGTTTGACAAGCCGGTATGGAGATGTAGGAATTAATCTCTCAGGTAGATCATGGAATCTTTCACCGGCGGAAGCTGCTGGTTGAATTGTTTGTTCACGATGGCCCTAATAAAATTGATACCGGTAAGTGTATCAGGAAAGCCGGAATAATTGCCGCCGGGCAGGTACACCGCCGCTAGGTTGTTGAAATAGTATTTTTTTTCCTGTGGTTGGGTAAAATGCCTGAATCCGTGATCGCCCATGAGTATGATCACCGGTGGCGTGGCAGATTGTTTTCTGATCTGATCGATAAGGGCAAGGAATTTTTCATTACAATACTGCAGGTAGCTCACAAATGCCTCTTTATCCGTTTGGTTTCCTTCCACCAGTTTTTCAAAAGGCCGCTCCTTTCCGTTCTTATCAAAATAATAGGGATAATGCGGCATTTCGAGGTGGGTGTATATAAACTTCGGGTTACTGGTTTTCTTTCCGGCCACATCGAGTGTTAGCTGGTATATTTTTTCATTATTGTGCTGGTAGGCATAGGTCAGTTTTTTCAATGCTGCTTTTGAGCGGAACCTTGTCACCAGGTTGAAAAAGATACTGTTCTCGGCACGGCTCAAAAAAGTCTGTGATGTGATCAGGCGGGTGCTTACAGGAAGGAACTTTTCCAGTCTGCGACCCGGCTGTCCTTCAAAATCGAAGATGGAATAATTGTACAACTGGTATCCATGCTGCTGAAGGAAGTGAAGCAGTTTACTGTTCTTAATTTTTTCATAAGCATGTGTCAGGTCGGCAGCACTTCGGTTGCTGGCTTCCAGTTGCAGGTACTCCATGTTCAGCAGTGAGGCCATGGAAAAAGGAGTGTAGTTATAGTTGCTGTAGCTTTCTGCCACATGGTGAAAGCCGCGGTTGGTCAGCGAATCAATAAAAGGAGAGTTGTCGTAGGCAAAAAGGTCTTTAAGTTCTGTATTGCCGGGATATTCATCGGCCAGTATAAAATAAATATCCGGTGTCGGGCAGTTGTCGCAACGAACCATACCATCCGGCATTGAAACCTCTGTCTTTTTTCCCCTGATCATTTTGCCGGTAAGCAGGAAAAGGTCAGCAAGAATGAGGAAGATCAGCAGGCTGTTAAGGTACAGGCTGGTGGAGGTCCAGCGGCTTTTTCTTTTTTTAATAATAATAAAAGCGATAACAAAGGTCAACGCTGCGGCAGGCAGGATAAAGGCATAACGGGCAAGGAAAGTGCCGCCTGCAAGCCGCTGCAAGGCATCATACATACTGCCGAAAAAGAAATGGAAGGCCATTATGATAAAAGCAGCCAATCCTGCTTTGGTAAAGCTGCGGTACCATAACCAGAAAATACCGGTCAGCACCAGTGTGGCAAGGAGGTATACTGCTGTCAGTTTCAGGGCATCGTTGAAAGGCACATAATCGTAATGCTCAGTACAGCCGTGCAGCACAAAGAAAACAGGCAGCAGCCAGGGAAACAATGGCCATTTTTTCAGCCAGCCGGTGAGTGACTTAATCATTTTTTGACATCAGGTATAAAACCCGGCCGCTGCTGCCAACAGTTTTTTTCTCAATGACTGAAAAATAGCGGCCGAAGGTGGCTTCGAAGTTAGCTTTTGTATACTGGATAAACACATCTTTCCGCCCGGCAAGCATCTCCTGCACTTTGGGATCCTCTTTTGGAACAAATTCAATGATGAGCCATTGGCCTGTTTTACTGAGCATGGTTGCCACCTGGTCAAAACTCATGTGCTGCCCGATAACAAGGTGATGTATCAATGCCAGCGCCATCACCAGATCGGTGTTGGTGCGGCTGAGAAAGGAGGCGTGTTCCTCATTATTAACACCCATAGCCGGTGAGGGATTGGAAACATCAAGGATCAGCGGCTGCAGGTTTTGCTCCCTGTTCTTCCTGATATAATTATAGAGATTGTCGATGCAAAGAGGGTCGGCATCGGTGGCCAGCACGTTGATGTTTTGAATAGAAAGCAACCTGGATACTTCGCCATCATTGGCGCCGAGGTCAACCGCATGCTCCACGTTTACCAGTTTCTGTCCCCATTGGCGGATGAGTTCTTTCTTTTGAATAAGATAATCGTCACGTTGGGCAGCCTCTTCATAATAGGCTGACCAGGTGGTGGCTTTTACGGGCGGCTTCAGTTTTTTTATTAGTGTTTCAAGGCTGCTCACCAGGTTCAGCAGCTTTTGTTTGGAGAAGTTAACCGGCCGGGATGAAGTGCCTTTTTTTGCAGCTACTTTGGCATGCAGGTGAATATGAAGGTATGTATGTAATGAAAACCGGCTTTTGCGTGGCAGCAATGAACTGGTAACCTGCAGGGGAATGCCACGGGGCCAGGCCAGTTGCAGTTGCGGCAGGTGCATCTTACTGTAATGCATCAGCAGTAGCGGACTGAGAAAGGATTCACAAAACTGGCGGTAGGCCACCCAGGGTTCTTTTTCATTATAAGGTTCAAA
>JAEUVM010000508.1 GCA_016787125.1 Chitinophagaceae bacterium
ACCTACGAACAATCCTACGCCAAGGCCGTCAAGTACGCCGAAGGCATCCTTGAGGAGTACGTCAAGTGGTGCAATGGGGAATGCTATGGTGTCGTAGCTGAAACCTACACCCGCTTCGACGAGGATTCTGAATGGGAACTCATCGACTCCGACCATTGTTGGGGCTTCATCGGCATGGAGTATGCCGAGGAAGAGTGCAAGAGCAATTTTGAGTATCAGTGCAGTAAGGATTTCAAGGAGGAAGTATGACTCTCAAAACCCAATCCAACACCCGAGTCATGACCATCGACGACGACAATTACAGACTCGTCTTTGATCGGGTCGACAACGAGGTCCGCGTCTTCGAGCACTACGTCAATGGCGAGGGCCAGCCCAAACTGAGAACGACCAGGATCGTGCCGTTCAGCACGTTGATCGAGATTTTGAAAGGAGAAATGAAATGAGTAAGAACACAGGCGGCCCGGCGTTTCCATCAGGTGTTGTTCGTAAAACAAGGCAAAGACCGAACGACCCTGGAAGCGATTTCATTATTTCAGATATTACTGAATCTAAGAATCCTGGGCTTACCATCCGGGATTACTTTGCTGCGAAGGCGATGCAAGGGCAGCTTTGCGCTCAGGCTAACTCAGACTTTGGTATCTGGAAGGATTTTGAAGCCCTGGCAGAAGAAGCGTACAGGATTTCCGACGCCATGATTGGGGAGAGAGAAAAATGACATCAATCGAATTCCTGGCCGACCTCGCCGAAAAACTGCGCACGCAGGACAACGCCTACACCGCCAGCCCGAACTACTGCATTCAGGAGAACCGCCTGATCTGCGGCATCGACGAGGACTACGGCGGCAAGGTCGGCTGGTTCAACGAAGACGGTGGCCGTCAAGCCGATGGCCGGAAGGAAAAGGCGCTCGAACGCTATTACGACCGCTACGGCAAGGAGCCAGACGGCTGGACGCGCTGCGGCTACGAACACCGCTGGCAATACACCGGCATGTCCTTCCTGACGCACGACGCAGCGCACGGCTA
>JAEUVM010000524.1 GCA_016787125.1 Chitinophagaceae bacterium
TTGGATCTTCTCAAAATCCACTTCCTTCAATGCCTTTTCCACTTCCATCCGTATCTTATCCGTATTGAGGTTCTTCATGGCCTCTTCCAGTTCCTTCTGCGCCTTTTCCAGTTCCGCTTTGATATCCGTTTCATTCAGTTCATCCAGCACATCATCAAGGTCACGTACTTTCTTCTCACGGTCAGTTTTGTTTTTCTTTGGGGTCGTGTCCGCAATATCCTGCTGGTAGCGGCCGCCACCTTGCTGTCTGCCACCCCACGATACAAGTCCGGCTGTCAGCGCAACAGCAAGCAGGCCAATAAAAAGGCGAAGGGGAAATTTACTTGTTGGTTTCATGATTTTCCAGGTTTAAAATGTTTTACGAATCGTTTCGTATCAAATATACGACTGCTTTCGTATTATGTTACACTTTTCTGTACCCTGAGGAAAATTTAACAAAACCGGAATCAGCTTCTCCGGAAGGCCCAGCGCACCATTTCTTTCAGGCTCGGCTTCTTGCCATACATTAATATACCAGTACGGTAAATACGTCCGGCCAGCCAGGTGGTACCCAGGAAACCGATCACCAAAAAGGCCATCGAACTGAGCAGTTGCCATAGCGGCACACCATAAGAGATCCTGCCCATCATTACAATAGGAGAGGTAAGGGGAAACAGGCTGCCGAAAATAGCCAGCTGGCTGTCGGGCTGATTCACCGCCTGCGTCATGATAACAAAGGAAAGAATGATCGGCATCGTAATGGGGAATATAAGCTGCTGCGCCTCCTGCGGATCTTCATTCACCATACTGCCTACCGCGGCAAACAACGCAGCATACATCATATACCCGCCAATGAAGTAGAAAATAAAGGTAAACAGGATGGTGCCAAACGGAAGCGCTTTCAGTGCATTCACCACACCCAGCATACCCCCGCCACCAGCATCAGCAGATTTCATCTGGGCGCCAATCTCCGGGAAAATAAGCGGGATCACAAGTTGCAGACCAAACACCAGCAATATCCATATAAGGAATTGCGTAAGCCCCACACCGCCAATGCCGATAATTTTTCCCAGCATAAGCTGAAAAGGTTTGGCCGAACTGATGATCACTTCCGCAATACGGTTGGTCTTTTCTTCCATCACGCCCCGCATCACCATGCTGCCGTAAATAAACAGCATAAAGTAAATAAGTATACCGGCTGAATAACCCACACCCGAATTCACCGCGGCCAGCGATTCCGAACGGTCACCACTGTCCTTCAGCTGAACCACTGAAATGTCCGACTTCATCTTATTCAGCTTGCTGTCATCAAGCCCTTCAGCCCGCCACCGTTTTTTGGTGATGGCACTGTTAATGGCCGCTTCCACCTTGGCCTGTGTGCCAAGACCAAGGGCTTTTGCATAATACAGGTTCGGGCGTTCAGGGTTGTTGATATCCATGTCCGGAATAAAAAGGAAATATTTATACCCCCTTTCACGGTATTGATTCCTGAAACTGTTCTCCGCTGTATCGCTTACATATTCAAATTGCAGCCCCGGCACCGGTTGTGTGTTGCGTTGAAAAAGTTCCGCTCTGTCTATTACGGCCACCGTTTCGGTTTCATTGCCGCTCTTGATCGCTATGCCTATGATCAGCGCATAAAATCCTATCACGATTACCGGCACCAATACCGTAAGCAGTACAAACGACTTTTTCTTCACCCGGGTACTGTATTCTCTTTTTACAATAAGCCAAATCTTATGCATAAAGATTATTTTGAGATTGTTTGGGTAAATCAGGCATTAACAGGTTGAAACTGGCGGGCACTGGGTGTGCCTTCCACCAGTTTGATGAATATATCATTCAGCGACGGCAATATCTCATTGAAAGAATGGATATCGGCGGCGCTGGAAAGAAGGAATTGGAGCACTTCAGCAGGCTTACGGCCTTCTTTTATACGAACCACAGCCGAATGATCTTTTGCACCTATTACCTCATAAGGTGCCTGCTCTCCATTTGGCAGCGTTCCGGTAGTGCCGATGCTGAACAGGTTTTCTTTAAACTGCTGTTTTACATCTTTCACCGTACCATCCAGTATCTTCTTTCCTTTATTCACCAGTACTATATGATTACATATTTCTTCTACCTGCTCCATCCGGTGAGTGCTGAAAATAATGGTGGTGCCTTTTTGCGCCAGCCGGAAAATCTCGTCTTTGATCAGGTTGCTGTTTACCGGGTCAAGTCCGCTGAAGGGTTCATCGAGTATGATCAGCTTGGGTTCATGT
>JAEUVM010000526.1 GCA_016787125.1 Chitinophagaceae bacterium
TCTGCGCTGCTCCACACATCGTTGAGTGCAACAGCGTTGCTCAGTCCGGCAATGATCCAGAGTTTGTTATTAAACACGAGAACCTTATGTGCTGACCGAATTGGAAAAACCGGGCCAGTGATGGCAACAGGCGACCAGGCCGCTCCATCCGCCGAATTCCATATCTCATTTCTGTAGGTGGCTCCGCTTCTTCCACCTATCACCCATAATTTGCCATTGAAGCTAACGGCACTGTGTTCAATCAGCGGGGCAAAGATGGTACTGGTGATCGTCTTTTGGGTAAAAGCCAGCGCCGGTACAGGTGCCGGTGTATCTTCTTTGCCGCAGGCTGCTAATAATACAAGCAGGCTGCCGGCGAGTATGTTTTTGATAAAGGACTGTTTCATGAAACTGTTTTTATGGTTACTTTATTTTATCACAACCAATTTCCCGTTTACTGCCATAGCTATTGTATTTTACCGTACCGCTGTAATTACCCCCGCCGGTATAATCCTGCCGGAAGGAAAACTCCTGGTAGTAACATTTACCCTCATAATCTTTAAGGGTGCAAACGGCGTTTACATAGCGGTAAAGTATGGCACCGGTGAGTTCGTTCTTGCTTATAGCCCAGGAGGAAGAAGTGATAACTGTTTTGAGAAACTTGTCCTTCCATCCTAGTCCGTTAGCGGCTGCCAGCATCTGCTGCTCCAGTGCAGCATTGCTCATGCCCGCTTTAGGCAGTGTACGGCTGGCCATCAGCTGGTCGTGCAGCTTAGTACTGAGTGCCTTGATCGCTGTACTGCCGCCGCTGAGGTCAAGCGAAAGCGATCCATCAATATCTCCCTGTATATTGGTGGGAAATTCCATACTAAAGGTGATCTCATGACTGATATCACCCGCCTGAACCAACTGATCCATGAAATAGGAATAGGTCCAGTTTTCTTTTGCCACATACGGTGCATAGTTTTTGCTGAACCAATCCTCGTCTGGCAGCAGTGCAAACTGTATGTATGATTTATCCTGGCTGGAAAGCGGAAGTATAAAATATGAAAGGTCGCCACCCCACACTGCTGTTCCATTATCCACTTTGATTATCACCCGGAGGCGTTCGTTGCCATTCATCAGTTGCTTGGCGGGATTACCCAGGTATGCGGTACCGAATATGGGTTCACCTGTTACAAATTTATTTTTGATCACCGCACTCATTTCCTTTTCCTTGCCAATTACCAGTGGCTTGGAGCTCCACACTATTTTGCCCACATTCTCCTTATGAAAATCACTGGTATAATATTTGGCTGCTTCCGCTCCGGCATTACCCAGCAGCTTATTCACTTCATCCAGCTTTTGTTTGAATGCTGCATTGTCCGGCGACATGATCAGCACCGCTTCACATTCGTATTTTGCCTCATTGAGCAGGGCGATCTTTTCCTGCGGGTTAGGTTCATTACGGCTTTTCACCATTACTTCGGTAACATTCCACTTCAGACGGTCTGACCGTTTGACATAATTATCATAATCAGCGAGCATGGCATCGATCAGGTTGGGATAACTGTTGGGTGAAGGTTGTTCACCGGCAGCTTTTCGTTTTTCCTTGTATTCTTCCAGGTTAAATGCCTTTACCCTGTCGAGGTAGGATTTACCCGAACCACCAGATCCCATATCAATTCCTTTGGAATAGATGTTGACCATTTTCATCCAGGCATCTTTGAAGTACATTGTTTCTGCCTCTGCTTTACCGGTAGCAGCTTTCTGACTGGCCGCATCATTGTTTGCCTTTTGCCTGTAGCCAGCCACTTCGGCCTGCAAATCAGCTATATTATATGATGGATCTTTTTGCTTTACCTCATTCAGCATCCTTTCGGCGTTGTTGATATTACTCAGTGTGTATTCACCGCTTCGCAATTTTTCCAACTGCCTCCAGAATGCTTTAAGGGATACTTTGGCAGGTCCGGCATAAGATTCATCAAAAGGAGATGTACCGGATGGTTTGGATGCTGTATCTGTGGCAGGTGCCGGCTGACCATTGTTTCCGGTGGGCGTGGTTTTGGTACTGGTGCCTTTGTCGGTGGAGCCTTTGCTGCTGCCTGGATTGGTGCGGATACTGACGTCCACGTCTTTCCCCTTGGGAGTATCCTTTGCCCGTATGGATATTTGCGCCCGGGAGATGGTAAGCGCAAAAACGAAACAAAGGAAGGTGATGATGTGTTTCATTTGATAAACTATTTTTCATAAAGCTATCCTCCCTTTTCTGCCCATCCTGACCGGATAAACGGTTGCTGCCTGCGGCTGAATAAATGCAGCCCGGGGAGGAATATCTGCTGCTCCTATTATCCCCAACTTATTTTTAATATCTTAGCCGCAGTAATGAAAGCACTTGTAATAGATAATGAGCCTCACCTCTGTACGGCACTTACCACTTTGCTGAAGGAGTATTGCCCGGAAATAACGGCGGTGGAATCTGCGGATGGTGTGCAAAGCGGTTTGCAGAAAATCAGGTCCTTTCAACCCGATATTGTACTGCTCGATGTGGAAATGGATGATGGCACCGGCTTCGACCTGATGAAACAGGTAAGTGAACCACCGTTTCAGCTCATCTTCGTTACTGCCCACAATAAATATGCGATTGAAGCATTTCGTTTCAGTGCTATTGATTTCCTGCTGAAACCGGTTGACCCCGATGCCCTTCAGCAAAGTATTGCAAGGGCACAAAAGAATATCCGCAGCGGCAACCTGCAGCAACAGGTGCAGGTATTACTCAGCCAGATGGCCGGTCTGCATAATCTTGAAAAGAAGATCGTACTAAAAGACCTTGAAAATACCTATTTCATCAGGGTGGCTGATATTCTTTTTTGCGAAGCTGAAGGAACCTATACAAAGTTCTTTATCAAAAACAGTAATGTTATTATCGTATCAAAAAACCTGAAAGAATACGAGGCCATACTGGAGCCCATCGGGTTTATCCGCACCCATCACAGTTTCCTGGTAAACCCTGCACATATCAAATTGTACGACCGCACCGACGGTGGAGCTCTCATCCTGGACAATGGCCAATCTATCCCTGTCTCCCAACGGAAAAAAGATGCTGTACTGCAGGCACTCGAAGCCCGCTGATAATTTTGCGGTTAGCAATCTCACCATTACAGTTAAGAAGTAAATCATTGCACTTATTAATCCGCTGTTTACCAGAGCGGCAGCCAACATAGTTTTGGCCTCTAAACAAACTACTTACAATGAAAAGAAACGTTATTTCCCTGTGTATTGCAGCCTGTATCTCTATCAGCATGATTGCCTGTGGCGGAAAAAGCGACAAAGACAAAAAAGCTGACAACCCTGATACAGCCACCACCAGCACGCCTCCTGCTGAACCAACAAATGAGCCGGCCGGTGAAAAGAAAGGCATGAGCGTAGCCGAAGCCAAAGATTTCCTGGATGCTGATG
>JAEUVM010000534.1 GCA_016787125.1 Chitinophagaceae bacterium
GCATGTGCTGCAAACAAAGGATTATTTCCGTTTTTTGATCCGCAGAAAACCGCAATAGATTCTAATGCCATAATGCTATATATTGCAGCAAAGGGAGTGTAAAATTCTTTACCTTCAAAATACTTTTAAGTTATCCCGTCAACTATAAACGAAAGAAGCCTGTATGTCGCCGCAAATACTGTTCACCTTTGTTATTGGTTACTTTGCCCTGCTGCTGGGGGTGGCCTGGTATACGTCACGTAATTCAAACAATGAATCCTTCTTTATCGGCAACAGGAACAGCAACTGGATGCTGGTGGCCTTTGGTATGATCGGTACCTCGCTCAGCGGCGTTACATTCGTAAGTGTGCCCGGCGATGTGGGCAAGATCAACTTCAATTATTTCCAGCTGGTAATAGGATACCTGATCGGTTATGTGGTGGTGGCGTTTGTATTACTGCCATTGTATTACAAGATGAACCTCACGAGCATTTATACCTACCTGGAGAAAAGGTTTGGTGTGAATGCACATAAGGCCGGTGCCTTTTTCTTTATTCTTTCAAGAACGGTGGGCGCCACGGCCAGGCTTTACCTGGTGATCAGCATCCTGCAGACTTTCATACTGGGCAGGATGGGAATACCTTTTATTGCCACTGCACTGGTGATATTATTACTCATCCTGCTTTATACTTTTGAAGGCGGGGTACGTACCATCATTTTTACCGACACACTTCAAACCTCCGGTATGCTGATAGGGCTGGTGGTGTGCCTGATCGTTTTGATAAAAGCATTGGGCACCGATTTTGGCGGCGCCTGGGATATGATGCAGGCAAAAGGATATACCCGGATATTTAATGATGATCCTAAAAGCGGATTATTCTTTTTGAAACAGATACTCGGTGGTATGTTTATCACCATCACCATGACGGGGCTCGACCAGGAGATGATGCAGAAGAATATCAGTGTGAAAACGCTGGGCAGTTCACAAAAGAATATGATGACGATGAGCACCATACTGGTGCTGGTAAACCTCCTGTTCCTGGTACTGGGTGGTGTATTGTATGTATATGCCGGGGCCAATGGGATCGCCGCCAGCGGCGACGACCTGTTTCCAACCATTGCGCTGAGTGACACCTTTTCAGCTTCCATCGGGGTGATCTTTATCATTGCGCTGATCTCGGCATTATTTCCCAGTGTGGACGGGGCTATTACCTCGCTTACTTCCTGTTTCTGTATTGATATACTTGGTTTTTCCAAATCATCATTGGGTGAAAAGGATAAGAAAAGAAAGCGGCTGATCGTGCATATCAGTTTTGCCGTAGTGTTCCTGCTGATGGTATTGCTGTTCAAAGCGATCAACGATAAATCCATCATTCAGTTCATTATCAAATTTGCCGGTATTACTTACGGGCCGCTGCTGGGTTTGTTTGCTTTTGGTATCCTTACAAAGCGGGTGCTGAAAGAAAAGCTGATATGGTTTGTGTGTATCATGGGTCCCGTGCTCACGGTTGTTCTCGACCTGCTCTGCAATCCCGGTTATTATGAAGGAAAGCTGGGTGTGAGCCTGGGTCTTACACAGTTGTCAAAAGACATCTTCGATGGTTATATCATCGGTCCTGAACTGATACTGATAAACGGCCTTTTCACTTTCGCCGGTCTCTGGCTTATTTCTTCACCGGGCAAAGGGAAAGAATTACAATCATTAACCTAAAACCACTAACATGAAAAAGACACTGATCATTTTTTCTGCCATTACAATGCTGGCCTTTTATACCTCCTGCGGCGGAAAAGGAGAAAAGAAAGCTGATGTAAAAGTGAGCACCGAAATGCAGGACTTTATGAACAACCTCAATGGCCGTGCTGCCTCTGTAAAGATCGCACTGGATGATTTTGGTGTACCAGGAATAGACAGAAAGGATATGGATATGTATGACCTGGCCAAGCCCGAAGTACTGGAAGCGAAAGATAATTGCTACCTCATGCGGGCCACTTCAGGTATGACCAAGCGCTCCTACAACCTTTGCTGGAAAGACGGCAAGATCGTATCGGTGGAAGATAAGGGCATGGAATAACCGGCCTTTCAATTGCCGCTTTCATATTACAGCGCTACCTTTGCCAAAACTTTGTATTGGACCTGATACATCCTTCCGTTCAGCAATATGCAGAGGATTATACTTCTGCCGATAATCCCCTGTTGCAGGAAGTACACGATTTCACCATTGCCCATCACAAAGAGGCCATCATGCTCAGCGGCCGCCTGCAGGGGAAATTGCTGGAAATGATCAGTAGTATGATAAGGCCCCGCCGCATCCTCGAGATCGGCACCTTCACCGGTTACAGCGCCTTATGCCTGGCCGCCGGACTTGCAGAAGAAGGAAAGTTGCACACCATTGAACTCAGGGAAGAAGATGCGGCAAGGGCAAGGGCTTATTTTGACCGGTCTGAATACCGCGACCGGATAATTTCACATACAGGTAATGCGTTAGATATTATTCCGGGACTTCAGGAAACCTGGGACCTGGTATTCATCGATGCAGATAAACCGGCTTACGTGGACTATTTTAACCTTGTTTTTCCCCGGTTGCGGAAAAACGGGTTTATTTTAGCGGATAACATCTTTTTTCACGGCCAGGTGCTGGAAGAACCGGTGAAAGGTAAAAGTGCGAAGGGAATACAGGCTTTCAACGAGTATATCAGGAGCCGGCAGGATATTGAGAAAACAGTTTTAACCATCCGCGACGGATTATACCTGCTGCGGAAATTATAAGAACAGTTCATGCGCCTATTCCGACACATTATTTTTACAGCATTCCTGGGTGTTGCTTTAACGGTCAACGCCCAGCAATCAGAGGTTGTAAAAAAGTATATTGACACGTATAAGGACGTGGCCATTGCTGAAATGAAGCGCACCGGTGTGCCTGCTGCCATTACACTGGCCCAGGGAATACACGAATCCGGTGCAGGGATGAGTAAGCTGGTGCTGGCTTCCAATAATCATTTCGGCATCAAATGCAAATCAAACTGGACGGGTGAATCTGTACGGCATGATGATGATGCAAGGGGCGAATGCTTCCGTAAATATCCGCAGGCTACAGACTCTTACCGGGATCATTCGGATTTTCTTAAGAACGGCCAGCGGTATGCTTCGTTGTTCAATCTTGCACCAACAGATTATACAGGCTGGGCAAACGGGCTGAAGCAGGCCGGTTATGCCACCAATCCAAAGTATCCGCAGGTGCTTATCAAACTGATAGAAGATTATGGTCTGCAGGAATATACTTACCTGGGACTGGCGAACGCCTCCGCTGAAACCGAAACCGGTAAGGTGGAGCAACCAGCACCAGCCAAAAGCAACAATGCAGTACCAGTATCAACACCTGTTGCAGTAAAAAATTACCCGGCAGGACAGTTCCTGATCAACGATACAAAAGTGGTCTTTGTAAAGAAAGGCACTTCTTATCTTGCCATTGCCAAACAGTATGATGTGGACCTGTCGAAACTTTTTGAGTTCAATGAAATTTCCCGTACTGAATCAACTGAAAGTGATCAGCTTGTTTACCTGCAGCGTAAAAGAAAAACGGGTGCTGATGAATATTACGAGGTGCAGCCCGGAGAGACACTGCATGATATTGCGCAGCAACAGGGTATCAGAACGGAAGCGCTCCGGGAGCTGAACTGGCTGAATGAAGGAGAAATGCCTGCCCCCGGTGAAAAGCTCAGCCTGAAAAAGAAATCTTCCGGTATGCCAAAGCTGGCGCTTAAGAATAACTATACATTAGTACCGGGACAGAAAACCAAACCAATTAACTGAACTGCATTATGCCTGTGATTAAAGTACATGACAAATCATTTGAGACCTATCTTTCTGCCGAAGTGATCGAAAACCGCATAAAGGAAATGGCGGCTATCATCAATAAAGAGTATGAAGGGCGCCGTCCGCTTTTTATTGCCATTCTGAACGGTTCTTTCATGTTTGCTGCCGACCTGTTCAAACATCTTTCCATAGAGGCTGAACTTTGTTTTATCAAACTGGCTTCCTATAAAGGAATGAAATCATCAGGTAATGTGGTTACTTCCATTGGCCTGGATGACGATCTATTCGGCAAGGAAGTGATAATAGTGGAAGACATTGTGGATACCGGTAAAACATTGCACAACTTCCTGCCCAAGCTTTTGCACCAGCAACCCAAATCATTGAAAATAGCAACGCTTCTGCATAAAAAAGAAGCGACCGTTTACCCGCTTGCATTGGATTATGT
>JAEUVM010000612.1 GCA_016787125.1 Chitinophagaceae bacterium
ACGGCAGCATTTATCATCACACAGTCACTGGAGGAGCTGAAGGCACAGGAAAGTTTTCTGCCCGCGGTGCACAAAGTGGGAGAAGGTGGATATGACGGAAAGGGTGTTCAGTTGCTGAGATCAAAAGAAGATATTCCCAAAGGATTTGATGCGCCGGCCGTACTGGAAAAGATGGTGCCGGTGTATAAGGAAATAGCCCAGATGGTGGCAGTTACCGACGGAGGCGAATGTGTGCTGTACCCGCCGGTGGAAATGCTGTTTGACCCGGTGCTGAACCTGCTGGACTACCAGCTTTGTCCTGCAGAACTGCCGGTACAGGTGCTCTACCGTGTGGAAGCCATCGCCCTGTCGGTGGTTCGCAATTTTAAATCGCCGGGGATATATGCCGTGGAGATGTTTGTAGATAAGAACGGGGAAGTGCTGGTGAACGAAACGGCACCAAGGGTGCACAACAGCGGCCATCATACCATCGAAGCGCATTACAGTTCGCAGTTTGATATGCTGTGGCGTATCATGCTGGGTTATCCGCCCGGTAATCCTGATGCCATCATATCATCCATTATGGTGAATATCATCGGGGCAGAAGGCAGCAGCGGTCCTGTACTGTATGAAGGACTGGAGGATATATTGAAGATTGAAAATGCCTTTGTACATATTTACGGTAAAAAACAGACAAAGCCGGGCCGCAAAATGGGCCATGTAACCATCCTGAGTAATGATAAACAGGACCTGCTCCACCAGTCGAACAAGGTAAAGCATACACTGCGGGCAAAAAGCTGACCCCCTGTCCCACCCTATTACCGCTTATAACTGCCGGATTTAATGTGCAGGATGACAGCGCATTTGGCGTCTAAACCCTTGCATTTAAGCATTATCTTTATTACCCTTATTATTTTACCAATTGCACCTTGAAACTATGAGACATATTTTCCACATATGCCTTGCTTCCCTTTTCATCCTCCTTTCACCTGCCTGCGGCAAAAAGAAAAAGGATAATGCCCCCCAGGCACCGAAAGGCGCCGCCGCCCAGCCGCCGATGCGGGTGGAAGGCTACGTGGTGAAGCCGGAATCATTCCAGGAAAATGTGGAAGTACCGGGCACCATTGTATCGGAGGATGTGGCTGAAATACACCCGGAAACATCGGGGCGTATCGTACAACTGAATGTGGTGGAGGGCAAATATGTGGGTAAAGGCACCGTACTTGCCAAAATATATGATGGTGACCTGCGGGCTCAACTCAACAAACTGCAGGTGCAACTGGCATTGGCACAAAAGACCGAAGAACGGCAGGCACAATTGTTGAAAATACAGGGTATCAGCCAGCAGGATTATGATATCAGCTTATTACAGGTAAACAGCCTGAAAGCGGATATCGGCATTTTACAAACCAGCATTGCCAAAACGGTGGTACGGGCACCCTTCAGCGGTAAGCTGGGCCTGAACGCCATTGCCCCGGGATCGTATGTAACCCCGGCCTCCGTAATTGCTGTGATAAATCAGACAGATAACCTGAAAGTGGATTTTACCATACCTGAAAAATATACCGGGCAGATAAAGCCGGGACAACTGGTTACTTTTAAAATAGAAGGATCCGGTAAACAGATGGGAGCAAAGGTGGTGGCCACAGAAGCCAACATTACCGAAAACACCCGCAGTCTTACCGTCAGGGCTTCAATAATGGGCAGCGACCCGGCATTGATCGCCGGTGCCTTTGCCAAAGTACAGCTCAGTTTTGACCCTGACCCGAATGCCATACTGGTTCCCACCCAGGCGGTATTGCCACAAGCAAGAGGAAAGAAAGTGATATTGTATAAAGGCGGCAAGGCCATCTTTGCCGATGTGATAACAGGTAACCGCGACTCAGCCAGGGTGCAGATTACAGATGGAATAAAAGCCGGTGATACGGTGGTGATAACCGGGCTGCTGAGTGTGCGGCCCGAAGCGAAGATCCAGATAAGTAAAATAGTGAATAACTAAAAGATAACAGTTATGGTGAGCTGGCAATTTTCACCCGTAGCTGTAATCTCTTAAGCAATCATGAATATTTCAGAATTAAGTTTACGCAGGCCGGTACTGGCGATAGTGATGAATATCCTTATCGTGCTGTTTGGTGTGATCGGGTTCCAGTTTTTGGGAGTACGTGATTATCCCGCCATCGATCCGCCCAATATCAGTGTACGCACCTCCTACCCCGGCGCTAATGCTGATATTGTGGAAACACAGATCACTGAACCGCTGGAAAAAGCAGTAAATGGTATTGCCGGTGTAAAAAACATCACTTCCAGCAGCAGCAATGGCACCAGCAATATCAATGTGGAATTTGACCTGAGTGTTGACCTGGAAGCTGCCGCTAATGATGTAAGGGATAAAGTATCGCAGGCGCAGCGTTCTCTCCCGTCAGACCTGGATGCACCGCCCGTGGTATCAAAAGCCGATGCCAGTTCTGATTTCATTTTATCCATGACGGTGCAGAGTGATACCCGCACACCACTGCAGATCACCGAATTTGCCAACAATACATTGGTGGAAAGACTGCAAACCATTCCCGGTGTAAGTGGTATACAGATATGGGGTGAGAAAAGATATGCCATGCGTGTCTGGATAGACCCGGTAAAACTGGTGGCCAAGAAAGTAACGGCCAATGATGTGCAAACGGCCCTGCTGCGGGAAAACGTGGAACTGCCTTCGGGAAAAATTTCCGGTGATGCCACCGAACTCACGGTACGCACCTTTGGCCGGTTGAATACAGAAGACCAGTTCAACAACCTGATCGTAAAAAATATTGATGGCGCTGATATAAAACTGAGCGATGTGGGCGAAGCGGTACTGGGCCCCGAAAATGAAGAATCGGCCCTGCGTGGTGATGGCATCCCGATGATAGCCCTTGCCATTATTCCGCAACCGGGTTCTAACTATGTTGCCATCTCCGATGAATTCTATAAAAGATTAGAGCAGATAAAGAAAGATGTTCCGGAAGATATCAGCATCAATATTGCACTTGACCAGACCAAGTTTATCAAAAAATCAATACTTGAAGTGGAGGAAACGCTGATGATCGCCTTCCTGCTGGTGGTGATGATCATCTATGCTTTCTTCCGCGACTGGATCATTGCCATCCGTCCGCTGATAGATATACCCGTGTCGCTCATCGGCGCCTTCTTTATCATGTACCTGATGGGCTTTACCATCAATGTACTGTCGCTGCTGGCTATCGTGCTGGCCACAGGCCTCGTGGTGGATGATGGTATTGTGGTAACGGAGAACATTTATAAAAAGATGGAGAAGGGGATGAATAAATGGCAGGCTGCCCTGGAAGGGTCCAAAGAAATTTACTTTGCCGTTATTGCCACCTCCATCACACTGGCTGTCGTTTTCTTACCTGTTATATTCATGCAGGGATTTACCGGCCGTCTTTTCCGTGAGTTTGGTATTGTGGTGGCAGGCGCTGTGCTTATTTCAGCCTTCGTATCCCTTACATTGACGCCGGTACTGAACGTAAAGCTTTCCCGAAAGAACGTACACAAACATTCATGGCTGTATAATAAAACAGAACCCTTCTTCCGCTGGATGGAAAGCTCCTACCAGGGTGCATTGAAGCGGTTCATGCGGGTAAGGTGGATGGCCATTGTGCTGATTGTGGTTAGCATTTTTTCAGGCATTTTAATATGGATGAATCTTCAGGAAGAGATCGCTCCCATGGAAGACCGCAGTCAATTCAGGCTTTCACTCACCGCACCGGAAGGAACATCGTATGATGCAATGGATAAGTATGTGGACAGGCTTACTACTTTTATGCTCGACTCTGTGCCGGAAAGGGAGATCGTATTGAGTGTAACCTCACCCGGGTTTACCGGTTCAGGAAATGCCAACACCGGGTTTGTCCGGGTAACGCTGGTACCGCCTACGGACAGGTCCCGTTCTCAAAAAGATATTGTTGCGATGGTAAATAAGAACCTTTCCAAATTCAATGAAGGAAGGGTCTTTGCCATTGAAGAACAAACCATCTCACAAAACCGGAGAGGTGGACAGCCGGTATCATTTGTAATACAGAATAATAATTTCGACAAACTGACGGCCTCCCTGCCTAAAATACTGGAGCAGGCGAGACAGAGTAAGGTGCTGCTGAATCCGGATGTGGACCTGAAGTTTAACAAGCCGGAGCTGAGAGTGGAAATAGACAGGCTGAAAGCTGCACAGCTTGGTGTGAGTGTGAGTGATATTTCGCAAACGCTTCAGCTTGCCTATAGCAACAGGCGATTGGGCTATTTTACAAAGGATGGCAAACAATACCAGGTATTGGGACAGGTGGCAAGAAATGACCGTGATGATCCCAATGACCTGAAGACACTCTTTGTACGCAATAGCCGCGGAGAACTTATCAGCCTGGATAATCTTGTAACCACAACAGAATCCAACACCCCGCCGACTATCTACCATTTCAACCGGTATAAATCTGCCACCATTTCCGCTGGCCTGCAGCCCGGATACACCATCGGTGATGGTATTGCTGAAATGGAAAAGATCACAAAGGGAATGCTGGATGAAACTTTCACCACCTCCTTGTCAGGCTCCTCAAGAGAATTCAAGGAGAGCAGTGGTAATACGGCTACAGCCTTGTTGCTGGCACTTTTACTGATCTTCCTCATCCTGGCTGCACAGTTCGAAAGCTTTATCGACCCGCTGATCATCATGTTCACCGTACCGCTGGCCTTCACAGGTGCCATGCTTACATTGTGGTTGTTTGGTCACACCCTGAATATCTTTTCGCAGATAGGTATGATCATGCTGATCGGCCTGGTAACCAAGAACGGAATTCTTATCGTGGAATTCGCCAACCAAAACCAGGAAAAAGGGATGAGCAAAACGGAAGCTGCCATTTATTCAGCCACACAGCGTTTGCGTCCCATCCTGATGACAAGCCTGGCTATGGCACTTGGCGCATTACCGCTTGCCCTTTCATTAGGAGCGGCGGCCACCAGCCGTATTCCGCTGGGGATAGTAATCGTTGGTGGAATATTATTCTCACTGGTGCTCACCTTATTCGTGATACCGGCCATGTATTCTTTCCTGTCGAGTAAAAAGAAAAAGAACGAAATAGACCGGCTGATGCACCCGGAAGCACAAGCTGAAAATACTGTAGCCGGAACGACACAAACAACGCAGTAATCATGCAACGATTTATTCTACTCATACTGATCTTTTCTTC
>JAEUVM010000616.1 GCA_016787125.1 Chitinophagaceae bacterium
TGGTGGAAAAAAGGATTGTTTCAGCAAGTAAAAACAGGTTTCACAAAACGGCGTATTGCACTCATTGTTATCTGTCGGGAAAAAGCAGAAGTTCGCTTATGTTATGGCAGTAAGTAAAAGTGCCTGTATCGTAACAGGTAAAACGACTTAGCCCGGAACGAAGCTTGTTTTTAATCTACACCTTACAGATATATGAGTGAACGAAATTTTATTTACCTGTCTTTGATACTCCTGCTATCAGTTTTTGTAGTGGCCTGGTCAGCCTATCGGGTCTGGACAGCTGAACGCAAGGTGAGGAAGAAATGGCAGAAAATGCGTAATGATTGGGAATGATAGCTTACTATATTATAAAAGAGGGTTTTGGTGTAACTCCGGCAATTCAAATGGCTGTCCTGTTGATGGTTCAGTATTTATGACGGCCATTGCCGGAACGGGAGTGGGAAAAGGGCCTTCGGGCCCTTTCCTTTTTTTTGTGTGTGGGTAAATAGCCAGCAGACGGTTTTTACTCTTATGACAATCGTCTTACCAATGACAGGATGCAAAAGCGACCGGCTGTTTGTGTACCTGGCAATGACAGCACCGTGAAAACACCTGACAAATGGCGTGATAAAACCGAAGTGCGGGGATGGGAGGAGTGGGAGATTTGGACAATCAAACCAATACTTCCGGCTTATGTCACTCTGGATAATCATTCTGATCATTTTGCTGACAGGAATTTTCGGCGGGTATATCAACTACCTGCTTCCTTCCAACTCTGATGAGAAGGGAATAAAAATAAGGGGTCAGCTTCAATGCATTATTCTGGGTACGGGTGCGGCCATCCTGGTGCCGCTTTTCCTGGAGCTGACACAGAGTAAGCTGATGGATAATATTCATACGGGCTGGTCGGCGCAGGAAAGGTGTTGTGATACAACCCGGCAGAAGAAGGATAGTATTACTGTTACAATGCAAAAGCCCGACACTGCAAAGAAGGCAGTGGCGGATTCTGTTCCCAAAAAGGATACGCCGGTTAAGCCTGCCACTTCCATACCTTCACCTGCAGCAGCAGTGTCAGCGGCAATTAAAACACCTGCAAAAGAGTGTGTTCCCCTGAAATATTACCTGTTATTTATGGGCTATTGTTTTGTTGCTGCTGCTGCCGGCATCCGGTTCATCAATGCGGTTACGGATAAAGTGGGTGTGGAAAAACAACTGGCGGAAAGAAACAGGCAACTGGCGCAATCAGAATCGGAAAAACAACAGGCGGAGAAGGAAAGAGATCAGCGAGCCGCACAGGATAAGAAAGATGCAGAAGCTGCAGAAACCCAGCAGGTAGCTGTTGGTAAGGTAAGAACCACCACGCTTTTGAATCCGAAAGAAGCCGTTGCGGCCATTGGCCCGGTAACAGTATTGAATGACCGGCAGAAAGGACGCTTTGGCGGTAAAGCTGAACATAACAAACGCAAACTCTCGGCCACGGTGGGTGATAAGCCGGTCAGTGGCTTCTATCCATTCACCCTTACGGTAGAAAGTACAGATGCGAATGATCCGCTCACTGGTGAAGTAATATTCTATCTTCATGACAGTTTCACGCCTAGTGTTGTAACAGTGGAAGTAACAGAAGGTAAAGCTGTATATTCAAAGTGGGCCTATGGCGCCTTTACAACGGGAGCTGTATGTGATGGTGGTAAAACATTGCTGGAGCTTGACCTGGCGGAAGAGAAAAGTTTTCCGAAGGAGTTCAGGGAGAAATAAGAAGAGGGAGTATTACTCAATTAAAACAATAATTATGGCAACTTTTACAGCAAAAATTTCAATTGATGCCGGCTTCATTAAATTGAATTTCAATGGTGATCGCTTTCTCCTTGCGAATGCAGGTCAGTCAAGAAGCCGGAGTGAACAGAATCTTAAAAAGGGAAAACATGTGGTTCAATGGTTTGTTGAAGGACAGCCGGGAACTTTTTATACCCTTGATATCACTTCTCCGACGAGCGCTATAACCTCAATTAAGAAAATGATAAAGCCCATTGGAAAAGATTACGGCTCTTTCAGTTTCGACATATAAAAAAACGTTTATGAAAAAAATATTTATAAGTATTTTATTTGCCTTTTTTGGTCTATCTGTTTTATGCCAGACCACGTCAGGTAATACAAGTAGTTCAAATGATTCCGCAACATCTCTGCTTTCGAATGTAAAGAAATCGCTTTCAAAGCAACTTTATTCTCCCGTGGCAGGGACATTGCAATCGAATTTGTCTAATATTAACCTTACATCAGAGTTCGGCGATAATTCTGCAACCATTACGACCTCATTTGGTATAGGGGCTTCATCAACATTATCATTCTATTTCAAACAACCATTTGAAGAAAAGCCTAAAAAGGTGGAGTTGTTTAATAAAGATGGAATGTCTTCAGGTACTTCTGCGGAGATAGCGTTTCAACATACTTTTTGGAAAACTCCGGACAATCCTTCTTTCGACGATATGTTTCAACGTCTGAAAAAGGCATATATTGAGAAAAACAAGATAACAGACTCAGCAGAAATGCGTGGAATTACTACAGGAGATTTTGATGATGAAACACAGGCGAAGTTTTGGGGGGATAAAAGCAGCAGGTTGGGAATACCTGTATTGCTGGGGTTTGGTTATTCTGTTGCAAAGAATGATATCGATTTCATTACTGATTCAATGTCACTTGCTCCGGTAACCGAGAATCGCACAAACCATAATTTGAGATTTACAATTGGAGCGTATGCCAGAAACATGAGCGTGATTTCATTCAGTATTGTGAAGGAGATCAAGTATGAAAGTGGCGATCCGCTTACCAGAATTTTCTCCTTAGGTACATCTGGGTTAACATACTCTAAGGAGGTGACGGTAGGTAATCCTGTGAAAAAGAATCTTACCCGGCTTCAATTTGATTACAGGCAGAGTTTTTATAAAAAAGGAGAATTGGTATTTGCTGTAGCTCCTTCCTTGGCCTTTAGGACTGTAGAAAAGTCTTTTGTACTTGAAGTGCCTCTTTATTTTCTGAATTTGAAAGATGATGAAAAGAAGGTAAAGGGGCTCCAGGGGGGTGTAATTCTTGGATATACAAACAAGCTAAAGGAGAAAACTTCTTTTAAGGAGGGTGTTGCCTTTAGCATATTTGTTGGTGCTCCGTTTGATCTTCTGGGGTTCTTCCGTACTAAATAAGTACTATTATGAACTAATACTTGTCTTAAGTGGTGAGTTCGATTTATCTGCATTTATTTTGAGCAGACTAATTAATTGATTATGCTTAGGTTTCGGTTACTGCTGGTATTGCGACTTACGAACTGCAAAGCACTTTTGCCAATAATATCCAGGTAACAAGCGTGACACACTACATTGTAGCCGGCCTTTCAATCAATATACCGGTAAATATACTGGTAAGAGGGAGTATAGATGGTGTGCCTTAATTGGCAGGGGAACCTCCTGGCAGTGCAGAAGATGATTTTGCAATAAGTTTGTTATGCTGGTGCAAACAATCACCAGGTACCCATGTTATCATTTATTTAGTGGACTGCTTGCCTGCGCCCTTTTTTTCTAAAAACAGGTGTTTCCCCCGTATTCTTATTACTCTTTTTTTATATTTTTAGAGTAATTACTGCAACCGGCAGCAGATAGCCATTTCACTTATTGCCGGAGCCTCTTCTTATACTTCAACAATGGATACACAGATAGGGAATATTATCGCAGATATTCAAAAAGAAAGTTGCGTGCTGATCGTAGGGCCGGATATCGTTGACTTTGGTGAAAAAACTTTTTTTGAACTGCTTTGTGAAGAAATAATCAATGATAAAGAGGCTGGCAGTATGATCGACAATGCTCCCGGTCATATCTTCCGCAATGAAGAATTGCTTCAGTTGCTGCCTGTGGCGAAAGAATCCACTGTGATGAGACCTATGGAAAGATTTTACAAAAGGCAGGCGGCCCTGGATGAGCCGCTCGCAAAAATTGCACAGATCCCTTTTCACCTGGTGATCTCCCTGATGCCCGATCACCGCCTGCCCGGTCTGTACCAGTCGCAAAACCTGCCCTACAGCTACAGCCATTACCGCTGGGAACAGGCGCCCGAACAGGTGGAGAAACCTACTGCTGCAAAGCCACTCATTTATAACCTTCTGGGCGATTTCAACGACAGGGATGTGATCATCACTTTTGACCATTTTTTTGACTTTCTGGCCAGCATACTGGGGGATAAGAAGCTCCCCAACCCTATCCAGGAGGCTTTTAAGAAAGCCAGCACTTTTGTATTTCTCGGTGTTCATTTTGAAAAGTGGAGTGTGCAGCTACTCCTCCGTATCATTGCGCCCAAAGAGAAATATGATAAGAATGAAAAATACTCCATCCTTCAAAATGGCGTGAGAAACGATGTGTGCACTTTCATCGCCCGCCGGCTCGACCTGAATTTTCTGCCGGATGAACCTCATGCGTTTCTGGATCAGCTATATGAAGCCTGCCGCCGGCAAAACATGCTCAAAACTGTATCAGCCAGGCAGGTGGCAAAGGTATTTGTATCCTATAGTCATCGCGACAGTGAAATGATCAGTACACTAAAGGAGGCTTTCAGCAATACTGGTATCGAATTGGTTTTTGATGAAAAGGATATGTCGGGCGGGCAGCCGATCGATGATTTTATCAATACCATCCGTGATGTGGATATCGTGATGCCGCTTTTATCTGCCAGCAGCCTTTCGTCCCCGTGGGTGAGCCGCGAAATAATGACCACATTGGAAAAGACCAATAAACATCTCTATCCCTGCAGCCTGGATGATACTTTCCTGGATAAGGATTTTATCAGCCGGGCTTCTGAGATGGTGGACGAAAAAATAGCGGATATAGACGAACGGATCAAAGCCAGGGGAAAGGCCAATACGAATGACCTGTTTCATGAAAGAAGCAATTGGTCTGATTACTATGAAAACCTGCCCCGTGTGATCAATGAACTGGCCAAGCGGAAAGTGGTTTCGCTCAACGGGCTCCCCACTGCTGCCATAATGGCCGGGATCATTGAAGATATACGTAAACTAATGAAAAAGGAATGAGCACAACAGCCGCCACCATACCTGCCATCAACCGCTTCCCCGGCGTAAAACCTTTTACCAGCACCGATCAGCACCTGTTTTTCGGACGGGAGGCTGATCTTTCCGCCCTTAACAGCCTCATCTTTATCAAACAATCGGTGGTGCTCTATGGTAAAAGCGGCTATGGCAAAAGCAGCCTTATCAATGCCGGTATCATACCCCGGCTGCAGGAGAAGGAAGCCTGGCAGTATTTCACTATCCGCTTTAAAAATTATTCCGAGAAAGGCGACCACAAAAATCTGCATCCTGTGGAAACCATCCGGCAGCGGCTGCGGGAACAATTCAGCGGACAGGAAGAAAATGAATTCGGCAACCTTATACCTGCTGAAAATTCATCCTGGTACTGGATCAAACAGCACCAGTGGCAACATCAGAAAGCCAAGTTTATCTTGTTCTTCGACCAGTTTGAAGAACTTTTTACTTATCCAAAGGAAGAGGTGAATGAATTTTCGGAAGAGCTGTCCCGGCTTTTGTACAATACCATTCCCACCGCATACCGCCGCAAACTGGCTGAACTGGATGAGAAAGGCATAATGACGGATGACCTCCACGATTTCTGCTATGATAAACCGGAAATAAAGGTGGTATATTCTGTACGTTCAGACAGGCTTTCACTGCTGAACGCACTTACCGACCGCCATCCTTCTATTCTCCAAAACTGCTATGAACTGGATGCGCTGAGCCGCCAGGATGCTGAAGAGGCTATACGTAAACCGGCGAAACTTCCACAGGGCGAGATATTTGCCTCACCACCTTTTGAATTTACCAACGAAGCCATTACTAAAATACTGGATCACACAGCCAACCCGGCAGATGGTAAAGTAGAAGCCTCCACACTACAGATCGTATGCCGCTATGTGGAAGATACGTTGGCTGCCGGTCAGAAGCACCGGCTGATTACCGACAACCTGCTGGGAGATATTAAAGATATTTTTCTGCAATACTATGAGAACACACTTGGTAAACTTGACATGGCCGACAGGGATAAAGTACAACGGCTGATTGAAGATGAATTGATTGATGGCGACCGCCGCAACCCGTTGACGGAAGGATATATACAACGGAAATTCGGGTTCTCAGAAGCTCTCCTGCGGAAACTGGAAGACAGTTCGCTGCTGCGTAAAGAGCGGGATGCAGCAGGCAGATGGTTTTATGAGGTAAGTCACGACAGCCTGGTAACCGCCATCAATAAGGTGGCAGAAAACCGCCGACGCATTGAAGAGGAACGGCAGAAACAGGCGTTGGAAAAACAGGTGGCGGCAGAAAAACAACGGGCGGAGGAACTGCTGGTGTTGAACACGAAGGCCCGCAACCGCACCCGTATTGCGGTGGCATTTGCACTGATCTGTATTTTGATCATGGCGCTGACGATCATCTTCGGCTTACGTGCCCGCCGGATGGAGCAACTGGCCCGCCAGAAAGAAGAACTGGCCCGGCATTCCCAGTTGCAGGCAGAAAAGGCCAGTGCCAGCCTGCTGGTGGAAAAGGGGGACAGTTATTTTGCCAAAGAAGATACCAGCCAGATAAAAGATCCCGAGATACGAAAGGGTTTTTTCTTTGAAGCCAAACTCATGTATGATTCAGCCTTCCGGCTGGTACAAAATAAAACCAACGACAGCCTGTATCTATTAATCTTAAACAGGGTTAAACTATGCGAGCAAAACTTAAAGTGATCCTTTTCCTGCTGCTGGCAGGTAATACAGCTTTGGCACAAACACCACAGGAAAGGCTGACCAAATACATCAGTGACGGATATGCCTGTCTTGCCAGGAAGAATTTTGATTGTGCCAGAAGTTACTGCAACCTGGCTGAAGGAACCGCAAAAAACCATGCGCTTTTCAATGGAGAGGTGTTGACACTGAAAACAAAAATTGCAAATGAGAAGGCAAGATATGATGTGGAAAAAGCATTTGGCAATACGTCACCACTGGCACAGAGCCAGGCTGGCACAGGCGATGCCAGGCAGGCAGTTGCTGCAGCGCCTTCATTAAAGTCCAAACCTGTTAGCAATTTTGTGTTCCCGGCCGGATATCCTTCATCCGGCAATATCAGCAACCAGGGATTACTAAAGGACCTGCGTACGCTGGTGGACGAACTGAAACAAACAGAACTGAACAAGCCGGTATCGAAGGAGGCTGAATTTATTCGCCATTACGAAACGAGGTTATATGGGGTGGATCACCGGTACCAGGCCGAGTTGCTCTATGATTCCACCCTGCGTATTATTACAAAGGGCGGTAATATTCCCTCCATGGCCATATATGTACATCTCCGGTCAGTAATGTACCATGTATGGGACCTGATAGATGAAAGAGCCTGGAATAAGGCTGCGGATGAACAGATCAGAACTAAAATTCAGCAAACTATAAAACTTCTGTCCCGCAAACAGATGAAATCAGCTATGGAATTGTATGCCCTGTCGGGATTTGAAAACTTACTGTCCAGGTATTATGATATACTGAAAAACGATAAAAAAGGATATAATCATACATTAAATTCGGTAGAATTTGCACGGCAGGCTTTGCATCTCTCTTCCGACAATGCGTATTTGCTTCGCAACCTGTTTAACAGTATGAATAATCTAAGGTATATACCGGATTCGTTGTTCTCTTTAAACGAGAAAACCTATCTGCTTTCGCTAAAATGTGAGCTGGGAAATGAAATGAAGCGTCTGCCAGAGGAGTGGAGTGATTTGTTTATAACATCTGCTTATAGTTGTGCCGCCGATGCTTCCAATTCGCTGATAAAGGAAAGCCGTTACGAGGAAGCTATCAATCGGCTGAAGGAGGAGGCTGTTTATGTTGAACAACTTAAAAGCAGGCTTGGGAGCACCGAGCATATCAGTTTTCAATTGTCTGACTTATATAACAACCTTTGTGAGATTTACAAGTTCTATAAGAAGGACAGTGTGGAATTGAAAAAATACACT
Source organism: Chitinophagaceae bacterium (assembly GCA_016787125.1). Classification (GTDB taxonomy): domain Bacteria; phylum Bacteroidota; class Bacteroidia; order Chitinophagales; family Chitinophagaceae; genus JJ008. Next base: position 8,016 of record JAEUVM010000616.1, read on the forward strand.
GCACTGTCCCTTGTCAATTTTAAATCCTTTCTCGAAGGCAAGATCACTTCACAGCGGTTACTCGACAGGCTGGAAGGGGTGTTTGATGAACTGGCGCTCAGTATGGAGGTATGTTACGGCAAAGAAGAACGGCTGACTGAATATAAAAACCTGGTGAGGGCAGTAGAGCGCAGTGAAAACGACTTTGTGAAGTTTAAGAACATTGCTTATGTATACACCATCTGCAACAACCTGCTTAGTGAGCAGTTACTGAACCGGAAGACAGCCGATGATACCGCCAATGCCCAGGTATACCTGCTGAAGGCACAGGGTTTGTTTCGCCAGGCAGATTTCCTCAAGTATTACAATGTGTTTTCAGAAGATTACTCCAAGTTTTGCAGCATCTTCGGCAGGGCGTTGCAAATTTATATCCAGCAACAGAATTTGGTACAGGCCCGGAATACCTATGCTGATATGCAAACCATTTTTGGGCCGGTGATGAAAAAATATCCTTTTGATTTTTATCATAACCAGTATATGTTTATCGCTGCCATGAGTTATGGAAGGTTTCTGTATGAAAAAGGAAAATTCCAGGAGGCGCTGGCGCCGTTAAATATTGCTTCTTTTGAAGGTTTCAAAGAGGGGACAGAACTGCTGATAGCCATCTATGAGTCTGGAGCCCGTCCGGATACAGCCAAAGCCAATGCCATGCGTCTGCGAACTACTTACCAGGCTAAAGGAATGAAAAAATTTACCGTTCCGGTAATTTGTGGTAATGTAAAAGCTCCTTTTGATTTTTATGTTTCCGACAGGGCTATCGGTCATCCATATAAGGGAATAGCCGACCAGGCAGAATGGCTTGCCACTGCCCGTGGATGTAAAGTACCTGATGAGGTACTGACATCCTTTGTAAAACTTCAGAAAATTGCATGGGACAATAATGTATCCTTCCAGGAATTGACGGTGTATGCATTGGGCGAGGCGAATAAGGAAAAGTCTAAAAAGGAAGGGAGCGAACCGACCGATGCAGAAGAAGAAGGTGATGAAGCATCAGTCAATACTTTAAAGATATCCTATGGTGCAAATAAAGGAAATATCCCGGCATTTATTGAGGATAAGAACAGGCAGCAGTTATTAAAAATACTTGGATACTGTCTCGATGATTCACTACATCAGGATGCTGCCCTCGTGTCGAAGGCTATTCTTGATCAGAGGGACGATGCCGCCACCAGGGATTCTATAAGCTTACAATACTTATTACATACCCTTGATGATCATTTTGAAGAACTTTTTCTTTCGAATCAGGACAGAATAAAAGAGTTTCGTACTTATTTCAGGTTGAAGGATACGGATTCCTTGTTCAATAATGTATTTCGAAGATTGCATTATTATAACCTGGTACAGCTTGACCTGAAGTACCTTGACGGGCAACCGGCCGACTCGGCAACGGTTAAGAAGCAAACATCACAGCATTATAACAGCCTTGCCTGGTATTGTATGCTCACCAAACGGTTTGATAATGTGCTTTATTACCTGCGCAGAAGCATCCGGTACGACGATGAGAATTTATACCCGTATACCAATTTCCCGCACGGTCTTTTATTAACCGGGGAATATGAAGAGGCAAAAGAATTGTACCTGAAACTGAAAGACCAGCCCTTTGATCCTGAAAGCGGTATCGCCACCTTCAAGGATGCTTTCCTGAACGACTTCAGGGATTTTGAAAAAGAGGGTATTCTGAATGATGACTGCCGGAAGATCATTGCGCTGCTGAATGAAAATAAATAATATCAGGGTTTGATATCAGGTTCTTTTTTGCCAAAATTCTGCAGCCAGTTTTTGTTCTCTCTTTCCAGGGTATGCCGCAGGTTTTCTGCTGCGGCTGTAAGTGATTTTTCATCTTTACAATGGAGCACTGTTTTCATCGTGTCCTCCAGTTCAGCTTTGATTTGTCCCGATATGGCAATATTGGTATGCCATTCTGAAAAGTAATTAACGCCTTCCAGGGCAGCGTATACGGAGGGCAGTACGATCCAGAGAAGTATAAGCACATCGTGGAAAGAATGCAGGCCCGGTATAAGGATGAAGTGAAAGTAGTGTTCGGATTCCACTATAAAGTTCAGCAGGGCCACTGCAAAAAACAGCCATTTCACATAAGAAAGTATTTTCTCCGTGGTGTGCAGGCGGTGTGTAAACCGGTTTATTCTTTTTTGTTGCTGGTAGGCGGCCTGTTCTGCTGCAAAACACCAGATGAGACGGCGAATAGTATGCAACCCGTAGGGCATTGAAGGGCCTGCCGGTGGCTGCATGATCGCCTCCGCAGCAGCAGTTGAAAGCAATGCAGCGTCTGCGCTGCCTGTACTGCCGGATACATATATGCCGGCCTGCCGGAACCGGATAAGATTGCGGAGATACTCAGCAGATTTGCGGTAGGAGAGAAATTTCCTTTTCCATCGTCTTGCCAGCCAGAGCAACAGTATGGCTGAAAATAAGAGACAGACAGCCTCACCTGCAGAGAAAATATACCGCTGTTGTGCGGTGAGCTGGTTGCCGAAAGCCAATCCTGTTGCGAAACTCGCAGCAGCGAGTACACCCATAATGATACCGCCGATCCATGCAGGTTCAAACAACCATTCTTTGAAACGGATGGCGCGGGAGTCTAGCGAATTGAATTCTTCCAGCAGGCGGCGATCGCCGGCCCCTTTTTCTTCACTGTTGATACGCCATCCTTTTACCAGGTGTACTTCCCGGTTGTGTGATAAGGCATATTGTACTATTTCGGCGGTACCGCCGCGGCCTTTGGCGGGTTGCTCATCCCATACAGCCAGCAACACAGCGGATTGCTGCACGAGGAACTCACCGGTGGCAAGATAAGCAGCTGTGCGGGCCTCCGGACTGCTAACCGGGCCGGGATGCCGGATAGTGAGTGTGCATAGCGGATGGCTGAGCACCGCCATTACCTGCTGCCATTCTTCGGCAGTAAAATCCTTTTGGTATTCTTCTTCTTCAAATGGGAATATGGCATTTACAGGGATACCGAGTGCCAGTGCCTCTTCGGCAAAAATGGTATCTGATCCCGCAGCCATGGCACTGATCGCTGATACCTGTGGTAAGGTATGAATGCTGATAAAGTATTGCAGGCTGAAGCGGATCTCTTCTCTTATCGTTTTCGGGTACTTCAGCCTGCGATGACCGGTAATGCCGATGATACTCATAGGCGGGAACTAGTGTTGGTGTATTGCAAACTACTGAAAAGGGGGCAAATGCGGTGAGTACATGTTTTGGGTATTGCCCGTAACCGTATTCCTTGTTACATTGTTCTCCTTCAAACCTTTTCCTAGCGATAATTCCGGCGTGGAGCTCTTCGCTCTTTTCCGAGACTTTGTGTATTTTGAAACTAAACCAGCGCATGAACCAAAACCCAGAACAAAAGGCCCGTGACCGATTTACCAGCTTCCTGCTGGTGAAGAATTGATACAATCTGTGCCTCCGTAAATCTTTTCTTTTTCATAATTGACTATATAAGTTAAGAGCTATTCTCTAACCTTAAGTAACCGACTTTTGGGGGAGCGTACAATTGCCACCGGGAAATATGTTGTATATTTAGAATAACCAAAACACTGGCTATGGGGAATAAAATTCTTCTTATCGCCATTTTCTCCATATTGCATTCTTACCTAGGAGCGCAAAGCCCTTTATTCGCTGTTGTAAGACCGGATGGAACAACCTATATCTGCCCTACCTGGGATTCTGCCTATAACAGGGCAACTGACGGAGATAACATTTACTTACCGGGAGGTACTATCAGTTTCGCCAATTTAGCCGTTTCAAAAAGACTATACATCTATGGGTCGGGCCACCATCCTGACTCAACTATTGCTACCGGTATTACAACTATTGCCGGTAATTTCTCTGTTCTTAAGGGAGCTGACCAGGGTTCTGTTGAAGGCCTGAATATTACCTCACATATATATTTTGGATCAGGGCTTAGTAATAATAACAGAGCAAACATACAGGGATATACAATTAAGCGATGCCGGGTATCTAATATAGTCTTAAACAATTCGACAAACCCAAATACTGCCTTTCCCGACAGCCTGCCATCAAATCTAGCAATATATGAAAGTGTCTTTAGCCAGTTATATGCTACTTATGGTAATTCGCATAATATTTCTCTGTCAAAGAATATTATTACTTCTGTTGTTCAATCGGTTAGATTCACTTCATTTAACAATAACATATTCCTGGCCGGCCCCGGAACGCCGATCCCTGTGATAAACTGTAGTTTTGTAAATAATATTTTTTGTTCAGGCAGCACTTTTAATCAATGCAGCAGCAGTTTTTATAACAATTTAAAGGTGGGATCTTCCAATTTTTTAACCGGTTGTGCTCCGGGAGATGGGAGTCAGTCTGGTAATATCTCGGTAGCATCTGTATCAGACATTTTTATCTTTTATAACGGCAGTGGTTTTTTGTATAGCGATAATTATCACCTTAAGCCAACGTGCCCTGGTATAAATGGTGGTACAGACGGAACAGATGTTGGAATATATGGCACAATATCGCCAGTTGCTGAAGGGTGGGTGCCCTCTAATCCGCATATTTATTTTAAACAGGTGGCACCCAGTACCAATAGCACCGGACAATTACCTGTGCAGTTTAAAGTGAGGACCAACAATTAAACTTTGGCTTATGAAACTATATGTTTTATGGCTTTTTGTACTTATTGCAAGTACTTCCTCGGCTCAAACTCCGCAATTTGCTGTAGTAAGGCCGGATGGGACAACCTATATCTGCCCAAGTTTTGACAGTGCGCACAATAAAGCAGTGGATGATGACTATATTTATCTTCCCGGCACAGTTATCACCGGCGACAAGACCATTACAAAGCGGCTTACAATCATTGGCGCCGGCCATTATCCTGACTCTACGCAATATACCGGGAAGACGCATTTTGCAGGATCCTTCTTTCTTGAAAAGAAATGTACGCTGGAAGGGATGCAGATAGATAACCAGGTCGTTATTACTAGTCCCGCTGCTTCTAACTGCTCCTTTATCAGGTTGAAAACAAGCCTGATAATACTGGGAGGCACCAACGATCATTTTATTGATGGTTCCGTTTTCAGTACTATAACCGGGGGGTATTACAATAATAGCACTTGTACACAGTCGTCAAATATCTTCGTCAGGAACTCTTTGTTATATTCTATTGAAAAGCTGCAGTACTCAAACTTCAGTAATTGTATATTCCTTGGTAATAACAGCAACTATACTTTTTTTAAAATCGCTAACTCGCAGTTTGATAACTGCATATTCCGGGGGCTATTCACCGCCGACTGGTACTTTCAAACACCCTGTTATCCGATTGTGGGCAACTCAAGCAATCATTGTCTTTGGCAAAGTGGAGCTGGATTTCCTGGCTTGAATAATCTGGCAACAAGTCAGCCCGACACTGTAATGGTGAATTCTGGAAATAATGGTACTTTCTTTGACTACCAGTATAACTATCATTTAAGACCTAACAGTCCCTATCTGACAGCTGGTTCCGGCGGAACTGAAATTGGCATATATGGCGGTAATGCTCCATACAAGGAAGGTGCGGTGCCCGGAAACCCTCATATTTACTTTAAACAGGTTTCAACACAAACAAATGTAAATGGACAACTGCCTGTGCAGTTCAAGGTCAGAACCAATAATTGAGTAAACCTGATGATGAGAAAAGGCTTCATAATTTTCATTTTTCTGGGAACCGGAATCACCTCACTAAGCCAGCCTGACCTTACCTTTATGCCCAATGGCATACAAGTAACCCCTGATAATGTGCATGTAGGGATAAGCATTGCACTCAGCATGAAGGTGAAGAATACAGGAACTGCCACAGCACCACTCAGTACTACCAGGATATACATATCTCCAACCACAGATTATAATGACGGAGTGCCATTAGCTGATATTTCTCTTCAGGCGCTTCCTGCGCAGGCAAGCGATACCACGATAAAATTTAATCATCCGATACCCTACACTATAAATACGTCAGGCACTTATTATTTTTTTGTTGAATTAAATGCCGACCTTGTTTTTTCTGAGGCTGATGAATCAAACAATGTGGTAATGTCTGGCGGTGTTTATATAAACGCTGCACCGTGGGCTGCGCAGAATATTCCTTATCCAATCATCTTCGTTCATGGGTATATGGGAGCCAACACCACCTGGGACACGTTTATTGACTCCCTTCAAAAGAAGTATGGATGGTCATATGGAGGAAACATGGATTTTTGTCTTAATTATGATGGCGACCTCACTACTTCAGACCTGAATACAGACTATCATGATTTTTATGGAGAGCCGGGACATACAATTAATCAAAACCCCTGTGATTTCTATACCGTCAACTTTAAGGTAAACCCTAACGGCCTTCCGCCTTATGATAATTCCTATCAGAGTAATCAGGCGGGAATTGTCAAACAGGGCCTGGCCATCAGTGATGCGATCAACCACGTTTTAGCAATTACAGGTAAGAACAAGGTTATACTGGTAGGTCATAGTATGGGAGGGCTGGCTTCGAGGGAATATATACAGAACAGGAGTATATGGAAAGAGCCTTATGTGGACCATCATGTGGCAAAGTTACTAACCTTAGGTACACCACATGGCGGGTCTAATTTTATTGACCCTAATGGAAACATATTCCCCGCTTTTGATGGACGATCAGAGTCTATCCGGGATTTAAGAACCGGGTACACTTATTCATATTTCTGGCCTTTTGGTGCTCCGGATCCCAACAACGATGCACCGGGCGCTTATCTTTTTGGCGGGGTTGAAGACCTTGATTACATGAGAGACCAGTACCTCTTCAAATTCCATAATGCTGATGTGAATTGTGATGGACAGGCTTCGGGAGAACCTGTAGTCGGAATTAATCAAAAAGCGATTGCAACCGATTTGTCTTATTCCTGTATAGTCGGAACAGGAGATCTGCTGGGAGGAGACGGTGTTGTTACAACGTATAGTGCTGATCTTAACAACTTCAGACCCGTCAATGCAACCGTTTTTACCCTCCCAAAAACTTCCGGACTTACCACTATATGGCATCTTGAACTGACAAAGCAGTATTCCGGAACCATGCAAGGAATGGATGAACCCAATGAGAGCTATAACAATCACCCGTATCAGGTTTCATCGGGTAATCTTTATTATGGAAACGTAACATACCAGTGTGTTACCTGCCCTGCAAAAGACTACGATTACTATAAGACAACGGTTTCAGCGAGCGGAAGTTTGAGTATTGAAGTTTTCAGTATAACAACCCCGGTCTTTACATTGGAAGTAAAGAATTCCGCAGGTAATACCATCTATAGCCTGTCAAGTAATGGAAAGAGCTATATTAATGGGAGTGTTTTTGTTTCGCCGGGAACATATTACATTGTAATGTCCGGCGTCCCCACCTCCGATTCATATAAATATCCCTATTCGTTTAAGTTTACTTTTTCCGCTGGTTCAACCTCTTGCACGGGCACAACAAACCTTACTGCCACTTCGGGCTCCTTTAACGACGGCAGTGGAGCTGGTAATTATAGTAACAACTCAGATTGCAGGTGGAAAATACAACCTAGCGGTGCCACAAGTATTACACTGAATTTCATGTCATTTGATGTGGCTGACCCAGGGGATACTTTGTATGTATATAATGGTGGAACGACTTCATCTCCATTACTTGGTGCATTTACCGGGAATGCCATACCTCCTTCCATTACTTCTTCAGGCGGTGTGCTACTTGTAAGATTCTTAACGGATGGTGTAAATACAGCGGGTGGTTGGGCTGCAAGCTACACGGCTGTTACGGTACCAGTATATTGTAATGGTCAGACTAATCTGACTGCTCCCACGGGAAGTTTTTCGGACGGAAGCGGGGTTACGAATTATGGCAACAACTCTTATTGTAGCTGGCTGATCAACCCACCGGGTGCATTTTCAGTTACACTTTCTTTTACGGGCTTTGTTACAGAGCCGGTGTATGATTTGGTAAATGTATATGACGGCAACGATAACAATGCCTTGTTGCTGGGCTCTTACTCGGGCAATTCCCTTCCACCTGTATTAACCTCCACAGGAGGGCAATTGTTTGTCGAATTCTTATCGAATGACAGCATTACCGCAAGCGGATGGAATGCATCATATACTGCCTACATTCCCTATAGCAGCAATGGTATAACAGGGTATGAATATTGGTTTGACAACGATTACCTAAATAATGTATCTGCTCCCGTAATGCCACAGACAGTATTTGAGCTGAATACTAATATTCCAACAAATTCACTCAATTATGGACTGCATATTTTAAATACCCGTTTTCAATCAAATAATGAAAATTGGTCTGGAGTATTGTCAACATTCTTCTATAAGCCGGTTATCATAACTGCGGGTACGCCGCAATACGAATACTGGTTTGACACTGATTATGCAAGTAAAACAAGTATTAACACTGCCGCTGCCAATAGCCTGTTATTGATGAGTGATTTACCCGTAAATACACTTTCCGGTGGTCTTCATTCATTTAATATCCGTTTCAGACCAGATGGGAAGACCTGGAGCAGTACAGTTTCATCTTTCTTTTACAAGCCAAATATAGTTTCTTCAGGAAATGCTCAATATGAGTACTGGTTTGATAACAACTATTCCAACCGGTTCTCTATCAATATTACCGGAACAATGAACTTCATTTTGCTGGACAGTATACTTACCAACTCAGTTCCCAATGGGCTGCATACCCTACATTATCGCTTTCGGCCGGATGGTAAAACCTGGAGCAGTATAACCAGCAGCTTCTTTTATAAGAACAATAGTACGCTTACAGGCATAAACAACCTGGCACAATATATATACTGGTTTGATAATAACTGGCAAAATCCTCAAACCATCACCATTACGGGTATTCAAAATCTCAACTGGACACTGAATACTAATGTTGACAGCCTTACTAATGGCCCACATGTGCTGTCAAAGGCTTTCAAAGACGATAAGGGGCAATGGAGCAGTATTATCAGTAGCAGCTTCACCAAAGAACCTGCCACCATCCCTGGTTGCCTTGCTGAGAACAGGCAGTTTGTTGCTGGTATTATTGCTGGTGGCAGTGTCCTCTGCCAATGGCAGTTGGATAGTGGCACTGGCTTTCAGGACATCACTGACAATACATTTTATGCAGGCTCTGCTAATGACACCTTAGAACTGAGCAACGTACCTACCAGCTGGTATGGATATAAATTCCGTTGCCGTGTTACTAATGGTGCCATCGTATTATATGGCCCTGTATATATCTTAAAATTCTCTTCCACCTGGACCGGGACGATAGATAACGCTTGGGAGAATCCGGCTAACTGGAGTTGCAACAACATACCCGATGGTAATACTGATGTGTACATTAATACAGGTTTATCCAGGTATCCGCAGGTAAATTCAATTGCAGCTACCTGCCGCAGCCTGAACCTTCAGCCTGGAACTACCTTTGAAGTAAGACCGGGATTCAAAATTGATATCACAGGCAAGAACTAGTTTTATATTTATTGCATTCAGCAATAATAAAGAGTCAAGATCTGTGTACTGTAATTTTTTATCTTGTCAAATCAGGCAATTGTTTTCCTTTTGCCATTGTCAGGGGGTAGATAGAATATGCCGTGATCATCCCTTCACCCTCACCCAAACCTGCCCCAAACCCACCGTCTTCACCAGTGCATTGAAGAGCTTGGCATTGTCGGGATGCAGACGAATGCAGCCGTGGGAGGCGGGGGTGCCGAGTTTGGCATAATTGCCGGGGGTGGTACCGTGGATGGCATAGCCGCCAGAAATGAAAACGGCATAGGGCATATTGCCGAGACCCATATAATTACCACCGGGGAATTTTTTGGAGTCGTATTTGGTCAGCACGGGACCGGCAGGGTGGCGGTTCATGTCGGGTGTTTCATATTGCTTGCCCTTGCCGGTGGATACAGGGAAGCTGTCTTTTAATTCACCAGTGATCCAGAGGTAGAGCATTTGCTTCTGTTTGTTGATCTCTGCATATACAATACATTCTTTTTCGCGGCAGGATGTTGTATGTGCAGCGGCACTGTCGTACCGGTGGTGGAGGAAGGAGTCAACAGCACGGATATTCTCCCGGATGATGGCTTTTTCTTCAGTGGTAAAGCCGGGCACAGGCTTCAATTGCTTTTTCAATGAGTCGTAGCGTTCCAGCAGGGCCGCTTCCCTTTTCCATTGGGTGTCTATCTGTACCAGCAGGGGGCGGAGGGAGTCTTTTCCCGGTGTATAAACAGGGGCATCAAAAATATTGATGGCGGGTACGGTATCAGCATTGCCGCTACGGATAACAGAATCTTTAAACCGCTCGTAAGAAAAACCCTTAGCGGCTTCTTTGGTGGATGGAGCACAACCAGCAACCAGCAAAACAAAGAGAAACGGTATCAGAAAGAGCCTTGTCATACAGGGCAAAACTACCGGCAGGCAACTTCACAGACTATGATATTGCTTATGGGGGCGGATGATAGCTAACCGGCTGCCAGTGTAGGTTGTTGGAATCAGCCGGTCAGTACCGCCATTGAAACACGGCCCGGTGGTGTGCCTCATTGTACACTACAACAGCAAATCAGTATTTTGCACTTTACCAGGTGTAATATGTTTGACCGGATGAAGAATTATTTTTCACTATTGATTTTCCTGCTGGTGTGCATGGCTTCCTGCAACCCAAAGAAGGAGGGTGGCCCACTCTCCGGTATGTCGTATGCACAAAGGGATCGTTATTTCGACAGCATTGCTGCCGTTCCAACCCGGGGTTATCTATGTATTGATAGTCTCAACCGGCTCAACCCTGATATACTGAAAGACAAAACCTCCGTCCACACCGCGTTGGCGGCCTTTATTCATTCACACGACCGCTACGTTGCCAGCGATGCCAAACTGGCCTTCTATCTCGAAGCACTCGCCAGGGCCAGGCGGAATGGATGGAAAGAACTCTATGCCGACCTGATGCAGCAACTGGCCAACTATACCTGGATCACCGTGGGGGATAAAAACAAAGCACTGCAGCACTACCACAACGCCTACCTGGCTTACAAAGACTTTAGTGTGCAGCAGCTACCGGATAAGCTGAACTTTCTGTTTGAGTATGCAGGGGCGTATTATTCGTTTGAAGATTATGATAAAGCACTGGCTTTATACAACGAAGCAGTGGCCCTGGGTGATGCCGGCAGCGATAAAGGCATTTTCATCAGCGCACAGAATACGCTGGCCCTTTGCTACCGGACAAAAGGTGAGTATGTTAAAGCACTTGATATGTTTAACAAAGCGCTTGCTTCAGCCCAAAAGAATAATGACAGCACCTGGATCACGATCGTGAAAGGGAATATTGGTACGGTATGGCATTTTTTAAACCAGCCTGATTCGGCCAAACCCCTGCTGCAGGAAGAACTGAACAGGGGTATTACCAAAAATGACTGGAAGTCCGCCGCTTCTGCCCAACTGTACCTGGCAGAAATGGAACTGAGCGCCGGCAATATCAGTGGTGCACTGAACGGACTTAATGAAGCCCGAAAATATTCTGCAAATACAAAACAGGAAAAAGCAAGCAAAGTGCTGAAACGCATCTTTGATGACCTGGCATTGGTGTACAGAAGGTCGGCCGATTTCAGGCAGGCTTTATTATACAGCGACAGTGCCCGGATCATTAACGACAGTATTCAGCAAAAACTGGGAGCCAACATTTTTCTCAAAGCGCAGAATGAGATCAACCAGGCAACCTTCGCCGCCGAAAAAGATGCTGCTGACCGTATCAGCCGCTATACCCGAAACGGACTGGTGGCCGGACTCATTTTCCTCGCCCTCGCTTCGCTGCTGTTGATTACCCGGCAACGCATCAGACACAACCGTAAACAACAAAAGATACAGGCAGAGAAAGAGCGCATCGCCGGTGAACTGGTGACCGCCACACAGGAACTGAACCTCTTTGCCCGCAGCCTGGAAGAAAAGAACCTCCTCATCGAAAAGATAGAACAACTGAAAACCGCCCAGCAGGATACAGAGGATAAATATGAAATACTTTCAAGACTGGAAAAATCTGTACTGCTAACCGATGAGCAATGGACCGAATTTACCGGTCTCTTTGAAAAAGTACATGGCAGCTTCCTGCTGCGGCTGAAAGAAAAGGCACCGTTGCTCAGCCCGGCAGAAATACGCATCATCGCACTGGGCAAACTCAAACTCAGCAATAAAACCATGGCCGGCATGCTTGGCATCACTCCTGATGCCGTCCGGATGAATAAATTCAGGATCCGCAAAAAACTAAACCTGGAAGAAGAATCAGAGTTTGAAAAATTCCTGGCCTCCGTCTGATCAACAATTCCTTTCCCGGAAAATCCGATAGCGGAGAATAGCTCCTTTTTTTGGTTACAAGCTGCACCGCCCTGATCATCGTCCCTTGCGTCGCACACTTCAGCAGCATATCGCTCCTCAACAAATGCAACCGCTTACCTCCCCTTCGCCAGTTGTACTTCCAGGCAGGAGCCGTTACAATTATTTAAGCAATTGAGTTTCAATTCTGTTACGTTTTTATTACACCCCTGTTACTCAATTGATACGGCCAATTTCAGGAATCCGGTTTTATCCATTGTTTCTTTAGTCATCAACCTCAATAGGAGGCTGTCTCAAAAGCTATTCAACACAGAGACGCAGGGTGACAGGGATACACAGGGTATTGATTCGCAAGAGGTTCTTCTTTGTGCAACTCAAGTCCTCTGTTGCCCTGTGTTGAAATTCTTGTTTTTGAGACAGCCTCATTCTAAACAAAAACTAATGAAACATGAAAACAACATCGCCATCCACAGCCTGCCTGAAGCTTAGCGTAACGGAAGGGGTCTTTACCATTGTCCTTTCCGACATCATCCGCCTGAAGGCCAGCAGCAATTACACGCTGATCTATTTTACCAACCGCCGCCCGCTGGTGATTGCCCGGGTACTGAAACAGTTTGAGGATATCCTCAGCAGCTACGGGTTTATACGTATTCACCGCACCCACCTTATCAACCGCCGCTATATAAGCACTGTCGGCCGCAACGGGCAGATAGTGATGACGGATGACTCTGTAACAGGTGTATCACGGCGGCTGAAACAACAGGTGATGAAACAACTTCACCCGGCCGCGTAAAATTTCTTCTATCAACCTTTAAAAAATAACCAATGAAAAAAGTAGTATTCATCAGCTTGCTGCTTGGCAGTATCTTCCAGACAGCAATGGGTCAGAATGTGGGTATTGGCACCACCACACCTTCAACAAAGCTGGAAGTGATCGGAACAGCCAAAGCGGATACCTTACAAGGCGCTAACTTCAAAATGACTGTTGGTGCCTTAGCAGGGTACGTGCTGCAAAGCGACGGGGATGGAAATGCAAGCTGGGTTAGCCCCTCTGCTTCTGTGGTGTTGGCTGGCAGCGGCCTCTCGTATGCTGGTAACACCCTGAACAGTGTATGGACGGAAGTGTCGGGTAATATTTATAATAATAACGGCGGTCATACCGGTGTAGGCACCACCACCCCGGTATCAAAACTGGAAGTGTCTGCTGCTGATATTACCAGCCTTACGGTTACTTCAACGAACACCGAAGCTACAGACCTTGCCATCAAAAACTCCACTATCGGCTCTTCCATATTCAGATGGACCGGGCCAGCACATGCGGCCGGCCAGCAAAAACTCCTGTTTGTATCACCCGGCAGCGATGTAACGATGACGGTCGATCATGTGCAGAATAATGTGGGAATCGGTACCACCTCGCCTGTTACCAAATTGGATGTAAACGGTGTAACCAGGACCAGCGGATTTCAATTGACCAATGGCTTTGCTGATGGGTACATTTTAAAAAGCGATCCTTCGGGTAATGGCAACTGGGTGGCTGTTTCATCAGCCGTTGAAGCTGGCACAGGCTTAAGCTATAGCGGCAGCACTTTAAACAGTGTGTGGACGGCCAGCGGAAATAATATTCATAATAACAACACTGCTAATGTGGGCATCGGCACTTCATCACCCACCGCCCGCCTGCATGTATTTAACGGCGGCGGCAATTCTGCCGTAACCGTTCAAAGTGAATCCAACAATGCTTATGTGAACCTGAATGCAGGGGTTTCCGGAATGGAATCCAGTATTGCAACCTTTACCAATGGGGTGCAGCGTTGGTCATTCGGTAAAAGTAATTCCACCGAAAGCGGCAGCAATACCGGTTCTGATTTTTTTATCAACCGCTATAATGATGCAGGCACCTTTCAAAACCAGCCAATGGTTATCAAACGCACTAATGGCCATGTTGGCATCAACCAGGGCAACCCGGTACAGCAACTGGATGTAAACGGTAATATCAATGTAAGTGCCTCCGGTGCTTACTATTTCGGCAATGCCAGGATGATGGCAATGATCAACACAGATAATACCGTAGTGGGTGTGCTGGCTGCTCCGTCCCTTTCATCAGGCATTGAAAACACGCTGATGGGTTATGGTGCATTGAGTTCGCTGACCAGCGGAAACCGGAACGTGGCCCTGGGCTATGGTTCGGGGTTTTTGAATAATGGGTTGAACAACACCTTTATCGGTCATAGCGCCGGCTCTGGCAATACCGGCAATGGCAGTGTGTTTATCGGCTACCAGGCCGGATCGCTTGAATCGGATGGTAATAAATTATATATAGATAACAGCAGCACAACCAGCCCATTGCTTTACGGCGATTTCAGCAAAGACTCTGCGGCGCTTAACGGCAGTTTCACCATTGAAGGTGCCATGGGATTGAAAGTAAGAACTGGCCTTGCCGCAGGCACCACCAACCCGAATGCCACGGCAGGTATCTGGATCTATTCATCCGGTACGGGTACGATTGATCTGAGTGTGGCGGCCGGCACAGACAGGGTGCTGATCATATTAAACAACACCGGTGCTGCCCGTACTATCAGCAGCTACCGTGACCTGAGTAATACAGCACAAACAGCTATCGCCAACAATACTTCCCTCTGGCTGGTGTATGACGGCAGCAACTGGCGTCAGATAAAATAACTGTGTTTGGTTATTGTTTTAAGCACAGAGGTTGATAAGGGCGCCTGCTTTTGCGGGCTGCCCTTTTATAATTCTTTCGACTTCGTGGGCAAATGATCATATTCTCCGCGGAAGGCATACCAGCCGAATATCACCAGTCCGATAGCGATGGGGGTGAAGATGGCGATGATGATGATCCAGATCACCGGGTTGTTGATGTCCTTCTTTCCGGCCGGATCAATATTGGCGAGGGCGCCGCTCACCAGTTCGTAGATCACCAGCGGGGCGATGAGGAGAAAGAGGATGCCGAAGTATCGTTTGAAAGCGTTCATGATAAGAAAGTTATGAGTTTTGAGTTATGAGTTTCGAGTTTTTTGCTGAAGCAAAAATTAGTCCCTGATATTTTTGTCTATTTTATTGCGTAAATAAATTACTCCGATCAAGAGACAGAAGGCGGCGACTGCTATCGGGTACCACAGTCCCACCAGCGGATCAACCGGATAGGTGGTGGTAAGCAGCAATCCGATGAATGGTACCAGTCCGCCAAACACACCATTACCTATATGGTAGGGCAGGCTCATACTGGTATAGCGGATGCGGGTGGGGAACAGTTCCACCAGGAAAGC
>JAEUVM010000660.1 GCA_016787125.1 Chitinophagaceae bacterium
TCATTGCTTCCACCACCCGCGGGTCGCAGGGAGTAGTGGCATTATGGTCCAGGTAAATAGGAAAATTCAGCATAAAATTGAGTAATTCGTTGATCGTTTCAGTTAAACACGAAATTAGCTCAAAAGGTTCTAAATGAGGCGGTCTTTTAGTGTCAAGGAGACGATTTTTCCGATTTCGAAAGGGGCTTTTATTCCCCATTTTCAGGTTATGGCCTGCCATCGGGTTTATCGGCAACAGATATGGCAGACAAGCGGCTATGAATCATCTTTTTGCCTTGGGCCATCAGCTTACCGGCAGGCATGGTTCAGCTCATTAATACCTCCAATCCGCTAATTTCGTATCATCCTTTTGTCATGCAAAAAACAGAACATATCGGCATTGCCGTTAAAAGCCTGGCCCACTCGGTGCCTTTGTTTGAAAAACTGCTTAATACACCCTGTTATAAAACCGAAACAGTTGCCACTGAAAAAGTAAACACTGCTTTTTTCCGCCAGGGCGAAACCAAGATAGAATTGCTGGAAAGTACAGACCCCGACGGCGTGATCGCAAAATTTATTGAAAAGAAAGGCGAAGGCATGCATCATATCGCTTTTGAAGTGGCCGACATTGAAGCTGAAATGGAACGCCTCAAAAAGGAAGGCTTTACTTTGCTGAATGAAAAACCCAAGAACGGGGCCGACAATAAACTCGTTTGCTTCCTTCATCCCAAAACCACCAATGGGATACTGATAGAACTTTGCCAGGAGAAGAAGTTGTGAGCTTTGAGTTACGAGTTTCGAGATACGACCTGCAACTTACAGCTTACAACTTTTGAGCCTCGCCCTCTAACGACCCATTCCCAATTTCCCATTCCCAATTGCCCAACCTGTCCCGGCCATCCGGGATTGCCCATTCACAATTGCCCATTCACAATTCACTATCTTTATCCTTAACCAAAAACCTTTCCCATGTCCGCAGAAACAAAAGCCATTGCCGCCGCCCTTCCTGCCAATACCGTACAGGTATGGCCCGGAGGTACCAGTTTCACCACCATCCAGGCTGCCATTAACAGTATTACCGGAGCCAGTCAACAGGAACAATACCAGGTGGCTGTAGGTCCCGGCACCTATAATGAAAATGTGGTGATGAAAGATTATGTATACGTTATTGGTTCCGGCCAGGATGTCACCATCATCACGGCGCCTCCGCAAAGCAGCCCTTTCAACGGAGTAGTCAATTCTGCATCCGGCGGGGGCATCAGCGAACTCACCATCAATGCTCCGGGT
>JAEUVM010000662.1 GCA_016787125.1 Chitinophagaceae bacterium
TATTACTGCTGCAACAATGACCGGAATTATTCTTTTCATACCAGTTAATTTAAAAGGAAACTGTTCCCGGGTCATCTTCAGCCGGAACAGCATAACCGGGAACAGTCTCCATTTGTTCTTCATATTAATGAGGTGATGCCAAAAAAGGGAATGTACTCAGGAAAGGTTTATCGTTACCGTTTACATTATCCTTGGTTAACCCCGGGTTGGAAGCACCGGTAGCTCCGCCAAAGATCAGCGTAAGTTCTGTATCAATTACATCATCCCCAAGAGCACGGCCTGTCAGTAAATTGGTGCCATCATAAAAAGTAGTGGTGCCGCTCATCTTTACATTAAGCACATCCGTAACCAGGGCGCCCGCAAAAGTGGCTTTATCCCAACCGAGAAGGTTGGTGGTATAACCAAAACCAGTCAGCACACTCTGAAACTGTGCATTAAAGGCTGCATTCATACCGGAAGGAACTGTGGTGTTAAATTCATTCTTGCGGGCAGAATTCACAAACACCGTGTTGATCGCAGGACGGGCCATCTGGTCATTTTGCTGGTAAGTACCGCTGGTATCAAAAGTATCAGCAGGCGTATCATCGTCCTTGTCGCAGCTTACAGCCAGCATCGAAGTGGCAGCAATAAGCAGCAGGGAAAGTTTATTCAAACGTATCATGAGTTTTATTTTTTGCGTGAATAATTATTTAGTTTTTGTTTCTGCCCATACATTGATAGTGGCAGCAGAACCGAGCAGGCTCTTAGGTACTTCCACCACGATTGACATTACATTGGTACCGGCAAACGTATCCACACCGGGATTACGGAAACCAGGCTGAGTACCGGCGATCACTTCCCTGAAACGAACCAGGTCGAAGAAGAAAGGATCATCCCTCGGGCCTGCAAAAATGCGGGTACCATTGGCATTCTGTGCTGTGCTGATGCTTCCTGCACCATAAGCGGTAACAGCCACTTCAGTAGCAGGGCCATTGGTGCGAACCGTGCTGCTGAGACCGGGCGCAGCAGGTGCCACCGGACCATATACCCTCATCTTGCCATTTTGAACCAGGCATTGAATAACCAGGTCTTCCACGTTGTCACCAGTGTTATCAATGTTCATTTCATACATCACATTGGATGGAAAGGAAGCCGTGGCACTGGCACCGGGTGAAAGCAACCCCTGTGTGTTGATCACAAATACCATTTTACTGTTGTCGGCAGGGCTTTGGAATGCATACACATCGGTAATGTCATTCGCAGGGCTGGTGCTGCCGGGCCCTGTTACAGCAGGTGCATCAATATGATCGGCTGCGAAAATGATTCCGCCAACCAATACGATACCTGCCAAAACTCCTGTAAGAAGTTTCTTTTTCATAAAACTGTTTTTTTAATTGATTAATGATTGGTAAGGATTACAAGAAGAAAGAACTGAACAGCGGTTTCTTTCTGATGCTCCTCACATTTCTGAGAAATTGGATGTCCCTTAACAAATACGAGGGATGGGGCTGCCCGGATTTAACCGTTCAACATTTTTTATGGCCGCCGGGAAAAACTGCCCCTCTTCAGAACCAGATTTGCGGCGTTGGCGTATATCTTGCCGTACCATTTATTGTAACCATTATGCAATCCCGTCTGCTTACTTTA
>JAEUVM010000468.1 GCA_016787125.1 Chitinophagaceae bacterium
TTCATAACTCTTTTTGAAAACCGCTATCAGCCAGGGGGCTGTTTCAAGAAATGGCTTCTGCCAGTCTGTTTGCAGGTGTGCCAGGTCGGCAAGCCATTCAGCCGGCATACGGCCATGATAACTTTCATATTCTTCCTTTTCAGCCGCTTCCCGAATTCTTTTTTTGATATCGGGGTGGCTGATGGCACAAAAGGTCCACGGTTGTTTATGCGCACCACTCGGGGCAGATGATGCCGTAAGAATAATATTTTCTATCACTTCCACGGGTACCGGTGTTGAGGCAAAGTCACGCACCGTCCTCCGCTGGTCCATCCACTGATAGTAATCCCGGCTTCTGCCAATCATTTCATCGGCAGCATAAGTGTCCCGGCTGTACTGCTCAAATGGATAACCGTTAATCAACTTTGTTTTTGCCATAACAGGGGTTTCCCGAAATTTACCTATTCAAACAATGAGAATGAATAAAAATTTCCTGTTTATCCTTTTTACCGCCTTTTCATTTGCCGCCACTGCACAGCCCGACCGCTGGCAGCAACGGGTGAAGTACACGATGACCATTGATATGAATGTGCAAACCAACCGTTTTACCGGCAAACAAAAACTGGAATACACCAACAATTCGCCCGATACACTCACACGGGTATTTTATCACCTTTACTTCAATGCCTTTCAGCCCGGCAGTATGATGGATACCCGCAGCCGCAGGCAGGGCAGTATGAGCGGTGGTGGCGGCCGGCCCGATTGGGACCAGCGGGTGAAAGACCGTATCGCCAACCTGAAACCCGATGAGATCGGGTACCAGAAGATCAATTCCCTGAAGATGAATGGCCGTCTTCAATCGTTTAAAGTATCAGAAACGATCCTGGAAGTACAGCTTGATAAACCCATTTTGCCCCGCTCGAAAGTGGTGTTCGATATGGACTTCGATGCACAGGTGCCCCTGCAGGTGCGCCGCAGTGGCCGGGATAACCCCACCTCCAAAGTCCGCTACTCCATGAGCCAGTGGTATCCTAAAATGTGCGAATACGATTACGAAGGCTGGCATCCCACTCCTTATGTGGGCCGCGAATTCTACGGTGTATGGGGCGATTATGACGTTACCATCAATATTGATAAAAACTATATGCTCGGCGGCAGCGGTTACCTCCAAAACCCCGGCCAGATCGGTTATGGATACGAACCCAAAGGTGTGAAGGTAAACAGGCCCGCAGGCAGTAAGCTCTCCTGGCGCTTTATTGCTCCCAATGTGCACGACTTTGTTTGGGCCGCCGACCCTGAATTCATTCATGTAAGCCGCCAGTTGCGTGACAGTCTTACTATACATGTTTTATATAAAAAGACAAATGAACCCGAACAGGAATGGCTCGACCTGCTCGATATGGCCGAAAGGGCATTGCCTTATATAGAAAAAACATTCGGCGCTTATCCGTACAAACAATTTTCTTTTATCCACGGCGGCGATGGCGGAATGGAATACCCG
>JAEUVM010000678.1 GCA_016787125.1 Chitinophagaceae bacterium
GCGGTGTATAAATACATAATCGTATTTACCGATCGTAAACATAAGTAACCATCTCCGTACAAAACCTACAAGAATAGCTGCTGCTTTCTGTAAAAGTTTCCCTTTGCTGAAAATTATTTTCCAGCCGCGAAGACTCAGGAATGGCCGATAGCCGTATGAAATACCTTCCCTCTCCAGGTATGGCAGATAGTGCTCAAACCGGTATCGCTGTGAAGGAGACTCATCAGCCGGATAGGGCGCCAGGAAAAGTACTGTCATGAAGTTAGTGCTTGGTATACCCGGGCATAGGTTTCTGTGCCTGTTGACAAATCATAGTAGCTGAATGCCGCCTTTCTGATAAAAGCCTTATCCATTTTTTCCAGCCGGCTTGCTGCTTCGGCTGCATTTTCAAAGCTGGTCGTATCAAATGATCTTATCACAATACCTGCCCCCGTCTGTTCGATGATACGGCCGGTGTCGCCGATATCATTGCAGATAACCGGAATACCCATGGCCATGATCTCGCCTTGCTTGGTGGGGGAAGATGCTTTCTTACTGTATGCATCTTTAATAAAGAACACACTCCATGTACTTAGCGAAAGCATTACGGGCACTTCTTTTCGTGATGCAGGCCTTACCACGATATCTTTTGCTGCAATACCGGCCGTGGCAGCCATTGCCAATATGTTTTCTTTATTATCATGTGTGATAAAAAGAAAACGGGCTGCAGGTTCTTTCTTTTTGAGTACCGAAAAGAAGGCAAGCATTTCCTGCGTAAGGTACCAGCCACCCAACGATCCGAGATACGTAAGTATTTTATCGCCGGGGCCGATACCGGTTTCCATTCGCATTTTATCCTGGTCAGCAGTTTGAACGGTACTATAGTCAAAATGTGCCAGGTCGGCGCAACAGGGAATTACGGATACTTTTTCTGACAGCACTCCATAGTTACTAATGAGTTCCTGCTTGCCTGTTTCTGTCAATGAAATAATATGTGCTGACTGGCTGAAGTATTTTTTTTCTTTCTTTTTAAAAATTTTATACGCCAGTCTGAACAATGGGTTTTTCAGATTCCACTGGCCGTTGTCAACTCTTTCATCCACCCAGAATCCTCTCATATCAAAAAGAAAAGGCACTTTAGCTTTTTGAAACAGTGAAAGGCCCGCAGCCGCAGCCACATAGCTCCGGCAATGTGTAAAAGCGAAACTGTACCGACGGTGTAACGATCTCACTTTGTTTTTCATCTGCCAGCTATCGTACCATTTTGACAACAATGGCGGTCGGCTGGTAAAAAAAAGCGGCTCCCAACGGATATTATGTTCTTTACAAATTGCTCTTATCAATTCTCCGGATTTTTGATACCGGTCTTTTTTTTCAAAACTGAGCAGGGTGAATTCATAGCCAAGTTTTGCAAGGCCTGCCAGGTAAGGCAATACCTGCGACTGACCGAGCGGGTCGGTCATTCCATCATAGGATATATATAAAATCCGTTTATTCACTTAATCAGCATTTGGCAAGGGTACCGTTTTTATATCCGGAAAGTTTCTGTTGTTTGCCCTGCTGCGCCAGTTAGCCAAAAGAGCTTTTCGCTGAGCAGCTGTCCACATTTTTGTAAGGTATAAATTGCCTTCGGCGATGGAATTTTG
>JAEUVM010000680.1 GCA_016787125.1 Chitinophagaceae bacterium
GGCTGATAATTTTACATGGCTATTGCCTCAAATTCTTTATTTTACCGGCATCAAATGAAGCTGCTTTCACCCGCCATATCATCCCTTGCCCGCATGCGGCTCTGGCGTATTGAAGCCTGGAAAAATAATCCGCTGGATGCACAACGGGAAGTATTGCAGGATCTCGTTACCTCTGCCCAATACACCGAGTTTGGCAGAAAATACAGCCTGTCGAACCTTTTCAATGTACGCAATCTGAAAAGCGCTATTCCCATTCATGAATACGAAGACCTGAAACCGTATATCGAACGGATCATGAATGGCGAACAGAATATTCTCTGGAATACGCCTATTTACTGGTTTGCCAAAAGCAGCGGCACCACCAGCGCCAAAAGCAAGTTCATCCCCATCAGCAAGGAAAGCCTGGAAGATTGCCACTATAAAGCATCGAAAGATGTACTGTCTATGTATTACCAGTACAAACCCGATTCTGAATTACTGACCGGAAAGGGATTGGTGATAGGTGGCAGTCACAGCATCAACCCGGTGAACACCGAAGCGCAGTATGGCGATCTGAGTGCGGTGTTGTTTCAGAATTTACCATTCTGGGCACAATGGCTCCGCACACCCGACCTCAGCATTGCCCTGATGGATGAATGGGAGAGCAAGATAGAACGCATTGCGGAAGCCACCATTTCTGAAAATGTAACTTCTGTATCCGGCGTGCCCACCTGGACATTGGTATTGTTTAAACGAATATTGGAGATAACCGGCAAACAGAACATCGGCGAAGTATGGCCATCGCTTGAGTTGTATATGCATGGCGGCGTTTCTTTTACCCCTTATAAAGATCAGTTTCAAAAGATCATCGGGCGGCCGATCAACTACCTGGAAATGTATAATGCCAGTGAAGGTTTTTTTGCCGCACAGGAAAAACCCGGAGATGATGGCATGCTGCTGTTTACCGATCATGGTATCTTTTATGAGTTTATGCCGGTAAGTGAATACGGAAAAAAAGAACCGCAAACCATCGGGCTGCAGGATGTGGAGCCCGGCAGGAATTATGCGCCGGTGATCAGCACCAATGGCGGCCTGTGGCGATACCTGACTGGTGATACCATCCAGTTTACTTCTGTATTCCCGTTCAGGGTGAAAGTATCCGGAAGGCTTAAACATTTTATCAATGCATTTGGCGAAGAAGTGATAGTGGACAATACTGACAAAGCCATTGCTGTTGCCTGTGAAAAGACCGGTGCTGTGGTAAGCGATTATACAGCCGCCCCTGTCTATTTTTCCGACAATGCAAACGGCGCTCATGAATGGCTGATCGAGTTTGATAAAGCACCCGAACATCCCGATAGCTTTATTGCCATCCTGGATGAAGCCCTGCAAAGCATCAACAGTGATTATGAAGCCAAGCGGCACAAAAGCATTGCCCTTCGGATGCCTGTGGTACGTTTCCTGCCAAAAGGAACCTTCAATGAATGGCTACGCAGCAAAGGCAAATTGGGCGGCCAGCATAAAGTACCGCGGCTGAGCAATGAACGTAAACTCCTCGAAGAAATACTTTGCATGGCATAACCTGTTGCAGTTGATGAAAAAACTTCCATTCTTTCTGTTTGTTCTCTTCTCCATTCATCTTCATGCACAAAAGCCTGTCCGGTTGATCAGCAAGACGGTGACGCTTAAAAACGCTCTTTCCTTTTCATTGAAAATTCCTGCAGGGTATAATATATCCGTGGCAGCAGAAGGATTGAAGCGGCCCCGCTTTTTTGCCATCAGCCCGGATGGGAGATTATTCATCACCGACATGTACGACCGTACCGATAATAAAAAGGGTAAAGTACTGGTGCTGGAAAACTGGAACAACACCACCCGGCAATTTGAAAAAACAACCACTTATCTCGACAATCTTCACAATCCAAACCAGGTGGCTTTTTATACTGCCGGCGGGAAGAAATACATCTATGTGGCAGAAACAGGGAAGCTCAGTTACTACTTATATAATAATGGCGACAACAAGCCTTCATCACCCGCCACCACCATTGCCAGCTTTCCGGATTACGGGCTTAGTTATAAATACGGCGGCTGGCATCTTACCCGCAGTCTTGCTTTT
>JAEUVM010000708.1 GCA_016787125.1 Chitinophagaceae bacterium
TATTAAGGTGGTACCTAAACATTATTAAGGTGGTACCTAAATATTATTAAGGTGGTACCTAAATAATATTTAGGTATAACCTTAACATTATTAAGGGGATAGCATAATATTCTTTAGCTCAACCCATTTTTTGCTCTCGCCGGCCATGAGCCAGGTAAGGTCTGCTTAACATATCCTTAAGAAATGCCCCTTTTTGCAACGCTCCACCCCGGTTGCCGGAGGAAAATGGTAAATTGTAAAAAGAAAAACCGCCCACACCATTATATAATACCAGCAGAAAAGCCACCCGGCAGCATGAAAAATACAAGGCCCATTCATCCCGACTTCCGGTTTTTGCTGGAAATGAAAGACAAGTCACTCATAGAACTTTTCACCGGCCTGCGCCAGTTTATCCTCGATCTTCACCCGGCAGGCAATGAACTGCTCTATCATACCCATGCGCTGACAGCCGTTTTTTCCGTGTCGGACAAACTCGCAGATGCCTATTGTATGATACCCATCTATACCAACCACCTGAACCTCGGCTTCAACAAAGGCACACTGCTGAAAGATCCCGCCAAACTGCTCACCGGCACCGGCAACCTCATCAGGCATATCGATGTGAAAGAAGTAAAGGATTACAATAATGCAAGGGTAAAGGCCCTCGTAAAGGAAGCCATCCAATTTGCCATAAAAGATATGGACAAACCCTCCAAAGCCACCGGCATGACCCTCTCCAAAATCAAGAAAAACTAATTGACTAATGTGAAAATGGGGGAAATGTGGAAATGTGAAAATGGGGGAAATGTGAGAAATGGGAGAATGTGAAAATGTGAAAATATGGAAATGTGATAATTACTGGTGGACGGGTCAGCACATTAGCACACTAGCACATTAGCATATCAGCACATTTCCCCCATTTCCATATTATCCCATTTCCCCATTTTCACATTTCCCCCATTTCCACATTTTCATATCAACAACTCATTCTCTCTTTTCTCCCGCTCACTCCAATTCGATTGTCCTGCCCGTAAGGTATAAGTAGCATTGTACTGCAAACACAAAACCTTTACGTTAAAACTATTTGTATGAAAATCGTCAGACTTCTCTCCCTCGCCTTTATCGCCACCTTTATGTTTTCAGCAGTATCAGCCCAGTCATCCGGCACACTGGTGCTGGCCGACGGTACCACACTCACCGGCAGCATTAAGAACAATATCAGCCGCAATGCCTCTGTACAGATACAAACAGACGGTAAAAAGAAAACCTACACCGCTGCCCAGCTCACCTCGGCACAGGTGGAAGGGGTGAACTACCGTTGTATCAGCGGCGACTTCTTCAAAGTGATCTGCACCGGCAACCTCTGCTTCCTGCAAAAAGCCAGCGATGCTTCCGGCACCATCACCTACAACGGTACAGAAGCCGTGGTAAACAACGGTACCGATGGTAAACCAGGTGATTATTTTCTTTTTAATACCACAAAGAATAATCTCCAATTGGTATCAGCCAAAAACCTCGAAGAAGTGATACAGCAAAACTTCAGCGGTAATGCGGCTGCCATCGAAAAGGCCCGCACGGCTGCCGCTGATATTTCACAACTGAAAGAAGCGGTTACCATTTTTAATAATGACAGCAAATAAATTCCTGCCTGCTGTAAACAAAAACCAATTGTCATGAAAAAAGTATTCAGCACATGGCTGCTGTTGCTGTCTGTATTTGCTCTCAGCGCCCAATCATCCGCCCTCACACAAACCATCCGTGGTGTGGTGGTGGATGAACAATCAG
>JAEUVM010000724.1 GCA_016787125.1 Chitinophagaceae bacterium
GTCCCACTTTATTACTATCTTCCAAACCTGATCAGACAATTCTTCAGACAACTTGTACACTTCCAGCGTTTCTAATGTATAATCCATTCTGGCTTTTTAATGCTTAATAAGAATTTTGCCAGAAGTGTATGGTCAAAAAAAACTCGCAATCCCAATCAACAAATTTCCCAAATAACCCAATAACCTAATAACCCAATATCCCAATTGCCCAATAACCCAATAGCCCAATAACCTAAATCGATCCGGTACGTCCACCATCAACCGGAATGCTCGTACCGTTAACATAAGAGGCCGCCGGTGAAGCGAGGAAAGCTGCTACTGCAGCTACTTCTCCAGCATCAGCAAATCTTTTCATCGGCACTTCCTCTTTCATATTTTGCTCTACGATGTCTACGAGTGTATTTCCCTTCTTAGCAATGTTATCAATAAGTGTCGTCAATCGCTGCGTGGCAGTAAAACCCGGCAACACATTATTCACCGTGATATTAAACTGGCCCAGTTCATTCGCCATCGTCTTCGCCCAGCTTGCCACTGCACCACGTATCGTATTGGAAACACCCAGGTTCTTCAGCGGGATCTTTACCGAAGTGGAAATAATATTGATGATCCGCCCATACCCTTCTTTTTTCATAGAAGGTATCACCGCCTTCGCAAGGATATGATTACAAATAAGGTGCTGGTTAAACGTATTGATAAATGCTTCTTCTGTCGCCTCGGTAACTGGACCGGCCGCAGGGCCACCCGTATTATTAATCAAAATATGAGTGCTGTGTTTTGCCGCATATTGACCGATAACATCCTTTAATTCATCCGGCTTACTGAAGTCGGCCACAAGATAACGGTGTTGCTGGCGCAATTGGGTATCCAGTTTCAGCACCGCCGCCTTAAGCGCATCTTCATTTCTTGCCACTAATGTACAATTAGCTCCAAGCAAAGCCAGTTCCTCGGCAATAGCAAGACCTATTCCCTGTGTGCTGCCGCATACAATGGCATTTTTTCCTTCAAGAGAAAGATTCATGTTGTCAAACCTACGGTAAAAAGTTGTAATTTTTGCCCTTTAAGAAGCTGAATGGAATTACCGGAGGTACAAGAGTGCGACGCAACAGACGATGAGCAGAATTACTGCAGCCCGGTAAAAAAAAAATTAACCTCAAAAAGAATTTTTATGGCCGTCATTGCTCCCTTCAACCTGAAAAAATGGATAGATGAAAACCGCGACCTGCTGAAACCGCCGGTGGGTAACCAATGTGTGTACAAGGATGCAGAGAACTTTATCGTAATGGTGGTGGGCGGCCCCAATGCCCGCAAAGACTATCACTTCAACGAAACCGAAGAATTGTATTACCAGGTGGAAGGAGATATTGTGGTAAAGATCATTGATGAGGGCGAGTTCAAAGACATTCCCATCAAAGAAGGAGAAATGTTTCTGCTGCCGCCGAAAACACCACACTCGCCACAGCGGGGCCCCGGCACGGTCGGACTGGTAATTGAAAAGAAAAGAGAAAGCGAAGACGATGGCTTTATGTGGTTTTGTGAAAAATGCGGCAACAAACTATATGAAGAAACACTGCATGTCGATGATATTGTAAAACAACTGCCGCCCGTAATGAACCGCTTCTGGGAAGATACCATGAAAAGAACATGCAGCAAATGTGGTAATATAATGGAACCACCAATCAAGAAATAAATCACAAGATACAAATAACAAGTTCCGGGG
>JAEUVM010000483.1 GCA_016787125.1 Chitinophagaceae bacterium
CGGATCAGCTTATTAAGCAATCCCTTCTTTTTATGATAAGCGCCATAGCCCAGCACGATCTGGGTATGCTCATCATACCCGTTCTGCATCTTCTCCACCCAATGTTCGCTGGCAGGCACACAGTCGGCATCGGTGAGCAACAGCACTTCGTATTTCGATTCGCGGATGCCCACCGACAGCGGGTATTTTTTACCCGAAATATGCACGGCTTCCTGCGTCAGTTCCACCACATGCAATGATTTGAACGTCTTTTTCAACTCCTGCAAAATGTATTTGGAATCGTCCAGCGAATTATCATTCACCACCACCACTTCATACGTGCTGGGATAAGATTGCACCAGCAACCCCGGCATATTGCGGGCCAGGTTCTCATCCTCATCACGGGCACACACGATCACCGATACAGGATGATGCTGCGAACGGTCTTTTGGTTTGGGTTTATAAAAAGCAATACGACTGAAAAACCATCCGTAATAAAAAAGCTGGACAACGGTGACGGTGCATAGCAATATAAACAGGATAAACCCGATGTTCAGTTCGGAAAACACAAGTGGCATAGCGGCGAAGATAAAAAGTTTAATGTGTAAGGTTTGACCGTTTAAAGTTATTTTGCGCACATAATGCCAGCATTACAATTCACCCTGCAGCATACCGATACTGCCACCAAAGCAAGGGCAGGAAGCATAACCACCGATCATGGTGATATACTCACACCCATCTTTATGCCGGTGGGCACTGTGGGCAGTGTAAAAGCCGTTACTCAACAACAACTGCTGCAAGACGTAAAAGCACAGATCATACTGGGAAATACCTATCACCTGTACCTGCGTCCCGGACTCGAAGTGCTGGAAAAAGCAGGAGGCCTCCACCGCTTCAACGGATGGCCCAAACCCATACTTACCGACAGCGGCGGCTACCAGGTCTTCTCACTCGCCGGCACCCGCAAGATCAGTGAAGAAGGCGTCACCTTTCAATCACATATAGACGGCAGCCGGCATCTCTTCACCCCCGAAGGAGTGATGGATATACAACGCAGCATCGGCGGCGATATCATCATGGCATTTGATGAATGTCCGCCCGGTGGCAGCGAATTTGCTTATGCAAAAACTTCCATGGAACTCACCCACCGCTGGCTCGACCGCTGTGTGGACCGTTTCACCACCACCCCGGATAAGTACGGCTACACCCAAAACCTTTTTCCCATCGTACAGGGCGGCACTTTTAAAGAACTGCGCAAACAATCCTGCGAATACATCGCATCGAAGCAAGCCACCGGCAATGCCATCGGCGGACTCAGCGTGGGCGAACCCGAACCCGTGATGTATGAAATATGCGACTGGTGCTGCGATCATTTACCCGCCAAAAAACCCCGCTACCTGATGGGAGTGGGCACCCCCTGGAATATACTCGAGTGCATCAGCATGGGAGTGGATATGTTCGATTGTGTAATGCCCACCCGCAACGGACGAAACGCCATGCTCTTTACCACAGAAGGTGTTATTAATATTGACAATAAGAAATGGGAATCCGATTTCTCCCCGCTCGATACCGGCATTGATTGCGAAATAAGCCACTACTATACAAAAGCCTACCTCCGCCATCTCGTAAAGGCCAAAGAATTTCTCGCCTACACCATCGCCAGTGTACACAACCTCGCCTTCTATCGCTGGCTCGTCACCGAAGCCCGCAAGCATATCATACAGGGAGATTTCCTCTCCTGGAAAAATGAAATGATACCACGACTTAAGGAAAAGTTGTGAGCTACGAGTTATGAGTTGTGAGTTATGAGTTGCGAGTCGTGAGTTTTAAGTCATAAGCAAACCCAAACCTCATTCCTTTCAACATCCACGACCTCTAGGCCACCAACTCGAAACTCATAACTCATAACTCACAACTCACAACTCGCCACTCTTCACGTTTCGGGTTGCGAGTGGCGAGTAGTGAGTTTTAAGTCATAAGTAGAACCACTCTGCATCCCTTTCAGCATCCACGACCTCTAGGCCACCAACTCGAAACTCATAACTCATAACTCACGACTCTTCACGATTCCCCAACATTTTTTCAACTACTTTTGTCCACTGCATGCAGAAAATTGACTGGTACATACTGAAAAAGTTCCTCGTCACCTTTATTTTTTGCCTGTTGCTCTTCACCGTGGTGGCGGTGGCGGTAGACAGCAGCGAAAAGGCAGATGATTTTGTAAAGGCAAACCTCGGCACCA
>JAEUVM010000080.1 GCA_016787125.1 Chitinophagaceae bacterium
TTTTATTCTTTTTGAATAAATTATTGTAATTGTCTTTTGTAAAGTTGTACCGCATTTTCAAACCCGAGGTAGATAGCATCACATACCAGCGCATGCCCGATACTTACTTCATCCAGCCAGGGAATATGCTGCTTCAGAAAACGGAGGTTGTGCAGGTCAAGGTCATGACCGGCATTTACCCCAAGTCCCAGTTCCTTTGCTTTTTCGGCAGCTTTAACATAGGGAGCCACAGCCTCTTCTTTCCTGCCTTCGGCAAAAAGACGGGCATAACCTTCTGTGTACAATTCAATACGATCAGTGCCGGTAGCCGCAGCACCTTCCACCATTTCTACATCAGGGTCAACAAAGATGGAAACACGGATGCCTGCTTGTTGAAAACGGCCGATCATTTCCTTTAAATAGTCTTTGTGCTGTATCGTATCCCAGCCATGATCGCTGGTAAGCTGGCCAAGATCGTCCGGTACCAATGTCACCTGGTCGGGTTTGGTTTCCAGCACCAGGTCAACAAACTTCTGTTCCCGGCAATTGCCTTCAATATTGAATTCGGTGGTGATGATCTTCTTCACCTGCCGCACATCTTCATAGCGGATATGGCGTTCGTCTGGCCGCGGATGCACCGTCACACCATCGGCACCAAAAAGCTGTGCATCAACCGCCGCTTTCACCACATCCGGATTGTTGGCACCCCTTGAATTGCGCAGCGTGGCGAATTTGTTTATGTTGACAGAAAGTTTTGTCATGCAATAAAAATACAACTAAATAAAACCCCGGCAATTCTTTGCCCCGCAGCGGCAGGGAAGGGTGCCTTCGTGGTGCGTTTCACCATAATCACAGGTTAACTCTTCCCCTTTTTTTATCGGGCGCCTGGCATAATACTCCACCTGGCGATATGCCCGCCGCATAAATACATTGGGATCGCAGGAGTGATTGATGAACCGGAGCTCATTACTGTTTACGCTGGCATCCAGCGCTATATCTTCATGGTCAAATTCCACCATGAATAATACATTTCCCGGTTGTTTCTTCACCCGTTTCTGTGCTTCCTTATAAGAGATGATCTCTCCTTCCATATTACCGATCTTCCGGCGGGCAGGTATCTTTTCACCGGCATAAGCACCGGTGCCGGCAATGCCGCTTTTGCGGGTTTCTATTTTAAATTTCAGCATAATCTATAATTCTTTCCAGGTATGATCGGCCAGTAATTGCACGGCGGCCACAAAACGTTTGAATGGTCCGGATGGTCCCCATTCTTTCGGCGATACAAGCGAAAGCATATAGCTGTCATCATGTTTTTCATACAGGTGATATACCTGGCCGATATTGGGTTTAAAAGATAAACGGGTATTGTAGATCATCATCGACAATTCTTTTCTCTTCTGTATTTCGGTGGCCTGCAGTGCCAGCAATTCTATTTGTTTACGTATCTGCTCCAGTTGCATATTGGTCTGCTCTTCCATTGCCGTAAGCGCCTTATGCTTTATCACTCCTTCTTCGGTGGGCTTTATCACAGCCCCTGCCACGGAGGCAGAATAGGGCAATACGCTCAGTTGCTTATGATAGATATCGGTGTTGGTGTACGGCTTGCCATCTTCTTTGTGTCCCTGCTGTGTTACTTTCAGGTAGCCATTTGGTAGTATTTCATGCACGACATGCAGTGATACTTCTCCTTTTTTGTAAAAATGAATTTCAAACGTAATGCCATCCGGTATAATAGCCTGTACTTTATCCGCAAGAGCATGATCGGCAAAATCATTCAGTTGCCCGTCCGCCGGAATTTTATAGGAGGCGGCAAAAGCCTGGTTTTCCAGTGTTACCCAATTATGGTAAATAGCCAGTTCCCTGGTTTCAGGTACGGCTTCAATTTTGTAGATCCCGCTTTTTGGTCGTTCTCCCTGCTCGTATGTACCTTTTTCCGGAAACAATTGCCAGGAGGCAAGAAAATTATACGCTTGTATCATGGGGCATCTGCTGCTGTTGTTAATCTGTCCAGGCCAGCAAAGATTTTGTTTTTGACCGACATAACAAAAGATTGACCTGCTGGTTCGGGCCATTCGCCGGTTATTTTGAGAATTACGGCCTTTTGTCTGCTTTCTTCAATAATTTCGGGGTAATGAAAAGTTATTTCGGCCAGTATTATCCGCCTCACAGTTCCACCCCGGTGGAAGCTACCGTACTGGTGTTTGATAAAGTACTAAGCATCGGCCATCGCAATGAAGATGGAAGCAATGCGATGATCAAATGGAAACTGGATGAA
>JAEUVM010000085.1 GCA_016787125.1 Chitinophagaceae bacterium
TAAAGCTGCCGCACTATCGAAGAATGATCCCCGGTTTACCTTATTGCAGAACCGCTATAACCTCACTGCAGAACTGGCCGCTGAAAAGGCAGCGCTTCATTTCAAGAATCCGCAGCAGTATCCATTACCGGCCGCTGGAAAAAAAAGCCTGGAGCGGGCGATGTTTGATTTTATAAAAGCACTGCCCGGCAGAAAGCAGGATAAATTCCTGGAAAAAATGCAGCCGGCTATCAGCGCTTCAGCCACCACCCGAAAACAGAAATACGGCGACCTTGCATCGGTTGACCTGAAGCAGACCAAACCGGTAGCCGAACAGGTGCAGGCAATACCCGTTGAGGATAAGTATAAAATATCGGCAGACGAACTGCAGCGTTTCAAAGAAGACTATTTCCCGGGGAAGAAATTATTTCCGAAAAAGGGAGCTGGTAAATCTGCCCCGCAACAGGCAGCAGTGGCAACAAAACTTGATTTCTTTGTAGATAGCGTCACCTGTGTAAAAACAAATGACGTACGAAAAGATGAAATAAACCTGGGTGCATTTGCCACAGATGCCGTGGGTACAGAAAGCAGCAAAGCCCCGTTCTTTGTCAGCAAATTCAAAAAGGGAGAATCAAAGGGGCTTGGCGTCAATGCCAACCTGTTCACCTTTGCTATTGATGATGGTTCGGTGGGAGCTGAGTTTCCGCTCACCTTTATTGCCGGTGTATTCCTGGTGGAAGAAGACCTGATCTCCAATGTGGACCTGGGCCGCAAACTGGCAGCACTCTTTATGGTGCTTGGTCTCACGTTGCTGGTTGTAGGTGTGGGATTGTTATTTGTGCCGGGCATTGGCCCCTCCGTCGCCCTCATTGCCATGTATGCAGCAGTGGGCTTTAATATTTTAGGGCATTATGTATTTCCGGCGATGCTGGATGATATCAGCGAGCCGGCCATTGATACACTCGTGCTTGAAGCACCACCTGCCATCGGCGATACCTTTAACCGTACCCTGGAGTTCAAACTGCCGCTGCTTGACGTAAACGGGCTGAACAAAGGTGCCTATACTGCCACAGCGAGGTGGGTGGTGAGTTAAACAGCATAGGATATCATCCTTCTCAAAAACTAAGGTGCCGGAACTGTTGCCGTAATACTGTTATGACCTGAGTTAACTGATGGAAAGTCATTGTGGCATTTGCATAAAGCATGTAGCTTTGACAAAAATCAGCACGATGAGCGAAGCTTATGTAAAGCAGGAGTTTCATAAAGGAATTACCACCATTGAGTTTTTTCATCGGCAGAGCAATTCTTTACCCGGTATTATTCTTGAAAAGTTATCACAGGCCATACATGGCGCCGGAAATGATACCGAAACCAAAGTGATCATATTGCGCAGCGCCGGCGAAAAAGCTTTTTGCGCCGGTGCCAGTTTTGATGAACTGATCGCTATTAAGAATAAAGAAGAAGGACTTGAATTTTTCAGCGGCTTTGCCAAAGTGATCAATGCCATTCGTATCTGTCCCAAGTTTGTGATCGGTCGTATCCACGGCAAATGTGTGGGTGGTGGTGTGGGCCTCGCAGCTGCCGCAGACTATGCCATTGCCACTGAAGCAGCTGAGGTAAAACTTAGTGAGCTGGCTGTGGGTATCGGGCCTTTCGTGGTGGGCCCGGCGGTGGAACGAAAGATCGGCAACTCTGCTTTCTCCCAACTGGCTACTGATGCTTCTATGTGGCGCAGTGCTGATTGGGCCCGTCGCAAAGGATTGTTTGCAGAACTGTATCCCACCACCGAACAGATGGATGAAGCAGTGAGGAGGCTTAGCGGACAACTGGTACATTCGAGTCCGGAAGCGATGGAAGAAATGAAAAAGATCTTCTGGAAGGGCACCGAACACTGGGATACATTATTGATGGAAAGGGCCGCTATCAGCGGACGGCTGGTGCTGAGTGATTTTACCAGGAATGCGATTGCTAAATTTAAAAACAGGTAAGCAGCATCATTCTCCCATATTCAATGAGGCTTCCATTTTAGTCACCTTTTTATTTACCAGCCGGAAGTTGATCTGTTTGTCCCATTTGTCATCGCTCACGTTGATAAAATAATCGGTCTTGCTCAGGGCCCAGGTGGTATCATTTACCATATAACTATCAGGCCCCATCGTTATAGGATTGTCTGGGTATGCTTCCAGGATGGCGTTTCGGTCATCTCCTACACCCACACCTTCAGCGGTTTTACAGAGAGTACTGCCAGTACTCATGCCAAACAATTCCATCTCGTCTTTGTGCTCCTCCCTGTACGAACGCTGAAAATATAATTCCACATCCATGTCGCCGTATTTAGCCACAGCGGTATCTGACCATATTTCACCGGTGTCTTTGGCGTGTTTCATTTGTAATGCCTGGCCCAGCAGTTTTTCAATGTCTTTTTGCAGCATGCCAATTTTCAGCTCGCCAATGCCTTCTTTGGTTAGCAGGTGCTTTGCATCAACGGATGACTTTTCATTTTTAGAAGAAGATTTCTTTTTATCACCCTGGCTACAGGCAGCGATGATGCAGGCTGCTATCAGCACCGTGAGTATACTTTTCATAAAACGGTTGGTTTAGGTTGTATTGAAGGTATTAAATTGTTTTTACTCCTGGTCGTCGTAATAGCTGCCGACTTCGACCTGGTAAACCTTATTGTCTTTTACATAAAAGACGATCTGCGGACCTTCCCTGTGCTCCCGCACCCTGACCTGGTAAAGATCTTTGCTTTGTACCCAGGTAGAATCATTGATCATCACAGTTTCAGGTCCCATATAGATCCGGTAATTATCAAAGGCATTGCACACTTCCAGCCTGGAGGAGCCAACTCCAATTCCATTGATCGTTTTGAAAAGCGGGTTGCTTGTTTTCATATCACTGACACGCATATGAAAACTATCAGGGTTTTTGTAAGCATAGGTTCTTACAAAACTCAGGAGCAGGTCTGCTTCTTTTATTTTGATAAAGGCTGAGTCCATCCAGGATCCGCTGCTGGTATCTTTGGGATTGGTAAGGGGAACTTTTTGCTTCAGTACGGTCTCCAATTCTGCCAGGGTCATTTCAGTTTTTACCGGGCCAATACCATCCAGGCTGATCAGATAATCTGTATTTTCAGGTTTTACAGTAGCGGGGTTGTCCTGTTTACTGCCACAGGCTGCCAGCAAAAAAAAGAGAAAGGGAAGAGCATATCTTCTCATAGCAGAGTGGTTATGGTTTACTGTAAGTTAAATAATATTCCCATGTCGACAGCCCCCAGGGTTTTTACGGCCGCAAACTTTCGCAGGATCTGTAATGAGCTTGCCAAAAAGGATAAACACCTGGCCTCTATTATCAAAGAACACGGACACCCGCCCATGTGGACACGAAAGCCCACCTTTCAAACATTGATACTGTTTATCCTGGAGCAGCAGGTATCGCTGGCGGCTGCCTATGCTGCTTTTGAAAAACTGAGGCAAAAGATAGGGTATGTCACTCCGGCCAAAATACTGGCAATGACAGACGAAGAACTGCGGAGTTGTTATTTCAGCAGGCAAAAGATCGTGTATGCCAGGGAGCTTGCTGCTGCGGTGAAGTCAAGACGGTTTAGCATAAAAGAAATGGCCAGCCTTCCCGATGAAGAAGTGAGAAAGAAGATGATCGTACTGAAAGGTATCGGCCACTGGACCATTGATGTGTACCTGATGCATTGCCTGCAGCGCACCGATCTTTTTCCGCTGGGAGATATAGCACTGGTGAATAGCCTGAAGGAAACAAAGAATCTTCCAAAGGA
>JAEUVM010000114.1 GCA_016787125.1 Chitinophagaceae bacterium
GTGCCGGAACGTATAGCCTGCGGCGCCGTTTTTGGCTTGCTGCTGAAACAAAATTGATTACCGGATGGCCGCGGACTTACCTTTGCGGCATGGGAGTATTTAAACAGATCGCTGAATATCTCTACCTGCGGAAAAAAGACCCTTCAAGGCCAAAGAGCAAATGGATCGGCTACATGCATGGCATCAACCGTATCAGCCTGCTGATCTTTATCCTGTGCCTGATCATCCTTGCTATTAAATTATTGCGCTGACAGGGGAAGTTATGGCTGCCGCAAATGAGCAAGCTGCTGCCATACCGCAGCGGCAGCTTTGGCCGAGGCATTGCCTCCTTCGCTGAGCAGTTGTTTTAACCGGCTGTAATCCTCTTGCAATTGTGCCTTGCGGTTTTCGTTATTCAAAATATCTTCCAGTTCCCGCTGCAGGTTGGCCGCGGTAAGATCATTTTGAATGAGTTCCTTCACTACCAGTTTATCCATGATCAGGTTTACCAGTGAGATATATTTCACGTTCACCAGCCGGCGGCCGATCTGGTAGGATAAATAGGAACCTTTATAACAGACCACTTCGGGTACGCCAAACAGCGCCGTTTCGAGAGTGGCCGTGCCGGAGGTGACGAGGGCTGCTGTGGCCTGTTGCAACAACGGGTATGTTTGATTGCTTACCACCGACACATTGCTGTGGCCTTTTAATAAGGCAGTATAAAATGATTCATCGGCGCCGGGTGCTTTGGCCACGATAAACTGGTATTGGGGAAAGGTGGCGGCCGTTTCCAGCATCACGGGCAGTTTCTTCAGTATCTCCTGTTTGCGGCTGCCGGGCAGCAGGGCGATGATGGGTTTATCCGCAAGGGGAGGGGTGGATTGCCGGCGGCTGTTTTCTATTTCTTCCACAAGGGGGTGGCCAACATATTCCACTTCCCAGTTCCATTTATCACGGAAGTAATTTTTTTCAAAAGGCAGTATCACCAGCATTTTATCAATGCAGGCTTTCATGCTTTTTACCCGGCCTGCTTTCCATGCCCATACCTGTGGTGATATATAATAGATGAGTCGACCGTCTTTTTCTTTGAGTATATTATTGGCGTTGGCCCATTTGGCAATGCGGAGGTTGAAGCCGGGATAATCAACCAGTATCAGTGCATCGGGCTGGAATTGCTGAATATCTTTTTTGCAATACGCAAGGTTGCGGAAGATGGTGCGGAGGTTCATCAGCACTTCGGCAAAACCCATGAAGGCAAGTTCGCAGTAATGCTTAACCAGTGTGGCGCCCTGTGCCTGCATTTTATCACCACCCCAGCAGCGGATATCGGCAGCGGCATCCAGTTTCCTGATCTCTTTGATAAGATTGGAGCCATGCAGATCGCCCGAAGCTTCACCGGCAATGATGTAATACTTCATTAATTGAAGAGCTTTAATACAAGTATGCCGATTCCGTATATCAGTGTTACGATAAAGATCCCTTTGGCGGTGTTATCGCGGTTGGTATTGATATAGATGGTGAACAGCACAGCATTGGCCAGCAGTGAAAGCGAGCCGATAGAAGTGATCATGCGGTTGTCGTGCATGAAGTAATCAAGGAACTCCCGGAAGGTATAGGAGCTGAACTTTACGAGGTAAACGATGGTAAGTCCGAGCAGGGGGCCGATGAGGCCGAGTACTAATCCGAGGCGGGTGTTGTCTTTGGTTAAAATCATTTCCAGAGTTTTTCCAGTTTGGATTTCAAAACGTAATTGGTGAGATCAAATTGTACGGGCACCACACTTACATAGTTGTTGGCCAGGGCCCGTACGTCGGTATCGG
>JAEUVM010000123.1 GCA_016787125.1 Chitinophagaceae bacterium
ATAAAATCAGCCGCCGCCTGTTGCGTTACCGCATCATCCTGGTAGCAGGCCACAAGCGTCCATGCATCACATAAATTTTTAACCGCCTGCACATTCCCAAAAGCAATGGTGATCGTTTTGATAAAATTGAGGTCTTTATACAATTTCAATGCTGCCGGGCTCAATCCGAAATTATCCGCCGGCTTCAGTGCATAGCCATGAATGCCCACCACGATGGCATCATACTTACCATCTTTCTGTACTTCTTTTACTATTTCGGCTGCTTTCTCCTGACTGTCTTTATACGAAAACAAAAAAGTGTTTGCATCAAGATCATCATGCAGTCGCTTGCCAAAATCAGTAAGGGTGTTGGCACCGATAGCCACATAGGCGATCTTCTTCTTTCCTTTCAATGGTATTTCAGCATAATCGGTACGGGAAGCGGAGAACTTAGCTTCCTTCAGCAGGGTAATACTCTTGGTGGCCGCCTCATACCGGATGGCATCCGTTTTTGCATTCAGTTGTACCAGCAGGTTGTTGGTATCCACCCACTGGGCCTGGTTTAGCCCGAGGGCATATTTTGAAGCCAGCACTTTCCGCACTTTGGCATTGATATCATTCCAGTTAAGCCTTCCATCATTGATCGCTTTCTTGATGGCCTCAATAGATTCGGGCACACTGGCCGGCAGGCAAAGCATGTCATTACCTGCTATCAATGCTTCTACGGAAATGGTACCGCCCGGAAAATATTTCGTCACTCCTTTCATTTCCAGCGCATCGGTAAAAGTGAGCCCGTTGTAATGAAGGCTGTT
Source organism: Chitinophagaceae bacterium (assembly GCA_016787125.1). Classification (GTDB taxonomy): domain Bacteria; phylum Bacteroidota; class Bacteroidia; order Chitinophagales; family Chitinophagaceae; genus JJ008. The sequence goes on from JAEUVM010000123.1 coordinate 792, forward strand.
GCGCAACAGGTCGGTTACATTATTCTTTGAAATGGAAGTGGCTTTATTGGCTGTATTATCAATAGCAGGTATATACAGGTGGGCGATCATCACACTGCCGATACCGGCATCAAACACTGCTTTGAATGGCACCAGCTCTGTAGAATCAAGCTGTGTCATATCCTTATTGATCACCGGCAGGTCGTGATGCGAATCCACCGCCACATCACCATGACCGGGAAAATGTTTGGCACAAGCCATAATACCGGCATCCTGCATTCCTTTCATATAGGCAATGCCAAAACGGGACACCTTGTCTTTGTTTTCACCAAAGGAGCGGTAGCCGATCACCGGGTTATCAGGATTATTATTTATATCAACCACCGGCGCATAGTTTACATGCACACCCAGCCGCCTGCATTGTTCGCCAACAGCAAGCCCCATACGGTACACCAGGTTTTCATCATCTATCGCACCGAGGGTAAGCTGGTAAGGAAATTTTGCCACACTATCCAGCCGCATACCAAGGCCCCACTCACCATCAATGGTGATCATCAGGGGCGTTTTGGCCAGGCCCTGGTAGTAGTTGGTAAGATTAGCCTGCCGGACCGGCCCGCCCTGGAAGAAACACAAGGCTCCCACATTGTATTGTTGAATATCCGCTGCCACTTTGGCCACATGATCAGCACCCAGGTTTGAGTGAGCCCGTATCACCATCAATTGAGCAATCTTCTGCTCCTCACTCAGGCTGTTGAACACACTGTCTACCCATTGGTTTTTATCCAGCGTGCTTTTGTATTGCGCAATACTGATGAACGGAACCGATAAAATGACCGCCAGGATAATGCTGATTCGCTTCATGCCGATACTGGTTAAATGCTGTTTGAAAATGAATATTAAAAATAACCATTTTGGGGGAAAGCAGCGGGTGGTATTGTATGCCAGTATCAACTGGAGTCAGCAAATTAATAGACCTTTTGCACAAAAACGACCACGTACATCGTATTAGGGGAAAAGAGCGGGCGGTATTGTATGCCAGGATGAACGGGAGGCAGCAAATCAGAAGACCTTTTGCACAAAAACGACCACGTACATCGTACATCTGACATCGTACATCAAAACGGCTCGCATTCTTCAGCAGCCACTAACTGCCATTTCGCTATTTTTGCCCGCTAAACCCGGATCAGTGCCAGATAAGATCACGCTTTTACCCGATAACATTGCCAACCAGATAGCAGCCGGTGAAGTAATTCAGCGGCCGGCCAGCGCCGTAAAAGAGCTGCTGGAAAATGCTGTGGATGCAGGGGCCACTGAAATAAAGCTGATCATCAATGATGCCGGCAAATCACTCGTGCAGGTGATAGACAATGGCAGCGGCATGAGTGAGACAGATGCCCGCATGTGCTTTGAACGGCATGCCACTTCCAAAATAAAAAGTATAGACGACCTGTTTCAAATCCGTACCATGGGCTTCCGGGGTGAAGCGCTGGCTTCCATTGCTGCTGTGGCGCAGGTGGAATTAAAGACCAAGCGGGCCGAAGATGAAGCCGGCGTATATATTGAAGTGGAAAACAGCGTGGTGAAGAAACAGGAACCGGTGGCCACCACTACCGGCAGCAATATTGCCATGAAGAATCTTTTCTTCAATGTACCGGCGAGGCGAAACTTTCTGAAAAGCAATGCTGCTGAGATGCGGCATATTGTAGATGAGTTTACCCGAGTGGCCATGTCCTTCCCTGAAATACTTTTTACACTTACGGCCAATAATCAACAGTTGTTTCACCTGGAAGCAGGCAGTCTTAAGCAGCGTATCGTACAATTGCTGGGCAACAACTACAATGCAAAACTGGTAACGGTAAAAGAAGAAACCGATTACATGAACATCTATGGTTTTGCCGGCAAACCGGAAACGGCCAAGAAGACCCGGGGCGACCAGTATTTCTTTGTCAACAAGCGCTTTATCAAAAGCCCCTACCTGAACCATGCTGTGATGAGCGCCTACCAGGAAATGATTCCGGCAGACAGCTTCCCCATGTATGTGCTCTTTATTGATCTCGATCCCGCACAGGTGGATGTAAATGTGCATCCCACCAAACAGGAGATCAAGTTTGAAGATGAAAAGATCGTATATGCTTTTGTACAGGCAGCGGTAAAACATGCACTGGCACAATTCAGCGTTACCCCTACTCTCGACTTCGACCTGGATGCTTCCATACAACAGCTTCCTTCTATACAACAACCTTTTACCGAAGAAAAGAAAGCGGCCGTATCCGGCGGATCTATTTTCAAAGGCTTTACCCAAAAACACCAGGCCCATTTTATAGAGCGTACCGATAAAAGTGACCTGAAGCACTGGCGTGATTTTTATGAAGGCGGCAGCGAAACACCTGGTATTGAAAACAGCCCGGCAACTGAACAGCAATCATCACTTACCCAATCCGATACTGAGATTACTCAATTGCTGAATACCTACATAGCCACTCCATCTGGAAACGGCTTCCTGCTTATACACCAGCAGGCAGCACATGAACGGGTTATCTACGAGCAGCTTTCAATCGCCAGCCAGGATAGCCCCGTGGCCACACAACGCAGCATGTTTCCCGCCACGCTGGAGTTAACGCCTGCTGATGCAGCCATCATGGAGGAGATCATTGCCGATCTGCAGCAACTGGGATACCTCATAGAACCATTTGGCAAAAACACCTACGTCATACAGGGTGCACCAGCCGATGTGGAAGCAGGTAATGAAAAGCATGTGATAGATATTTTGCTGGAACAATACAAGCATTTCAGCAGCGAGGTAAAGTTTTCCCGCAGGGAAAAACTCATCCGCTCATTGGCACGGCAGCAGGCGGTCAAAACAGGAACAAGACTTACAGAAAGAGAGATGCGTCAATTGCTGCAAGATCTGTTTGCATGTAAGCAACCCAACATCACACCGGATGGCAAACCCGTTTATCTCGAATTCAGACAGGAACAATTAGAAAAAATGTTCCGCGGTTGAGTATTGCGTTGGCGAGATGACCAGAAAATCTGTTCCAGGTAACACCTGTTTAATAAGCTTCCCTTAATTGCCGGATAAATTTTTCAACCGCCCTTCTTACATCTGTGGCTGATGCCTGGTGATTATTGACCAGCGTGGAGAAAATGAGCAGCTTTCCTTTTTTAGTATATAAAAAACCGCTGAAGGCCACCACACCGGAAAGGGTGCCGGTTTTGGCAAAGATGTAACCACTGTCGGCTTTATAATAATTACTGATGGTGCCTTCGCCGCCCGTGGGAAAGATGACCTTGATCCGCTCCATCCCAAATTCATTCTTCATCTTATTCAGGATGGCCACAAAATCCTGCGGGGTGAAAAGATTATACCGGCTGAGGCCGGAGCCATCAGCCCATCTAGGTTTTTGCGGCAAATCTTTGAAATCAGTTTTGAGCAGGGTGTCAATGATCTTTTCATC
>JAEUVM010000489.1 GCA_016787125.1 Chitinophagaceae bacterium
CTTATGTCCATTTCAGTTGCCACACTCATGACCGGGTGCGGCCAACACAAGGAAAATACAGAAATGGAAGATGAAGAAAATGGCGATCCGTACAAATATGATGGCATGGACCAGGCCACTCTCTTTGAAATTGAACGTACCCAGGACCCGGCCACGGGAAAAGTTCCCTGGAACAAACTGCTCATCGCCATGCAGGAAACGGAATCGAGGAAAGCGGCCCGCACAGATGCCGTTGAAGCAGTGTCATGGATTGAAAGAGGACCCGATGGCGACTTCTACGGACCACAGGGTAACACCCGGCCCAATGCCGACCAAACCGCCGGACGTATCCGTGCTGCCATGGTGGATTCTCTCGACCCCACCCACAAAACCGTTTGGGTGGGTGGCGTAGATGGCGGCCTTTGGAAAACAACTGATATTACAGTGGCCCCGGCCAACTGGTCACTGGTTAGCGATTTCTTTTCCAACCTCGCCATAGCAGCTATTTGCCAGGATCCCCGCCCCGGCTTTCACAATATCATGTACTTCGCCACCGGCGAATCTTATTTCAATGCCGATGCCGTACGCGGTGTAGGCGTATTTAAAAGCACCGATGGCGGTACCACCTGGAACTTCCTGCCCAGTACTTCTACCTATGTCAATGGTACCCGGCTGGTAATTGACAATGCCGGTAATGTTTACCTGGGTACAAGAGGCAGCGGCCTCCTCCGCTCCACAGATGGAGGTGCCACCTGGACCGCTATCACTCCAACTGGTATTGGTGCAGATGTGTGCGATCTGGAGATCAGCTCCACCGGCCGCATGCACGTTACCACCGGTATCTTCAGCACGGCAGGTTACCGCTTTACAGACAACCCGGCTACCGTTACTACCGGAAGCTGGACGGCTGCCACTACTGCCTTTACCACCTTCAACCAGCGTACTGAATTTGCCGTACTCGGCAATACATTATATGCCTGTCCCGACAACGCCAGCCACCAGGTACCCACCATCTGGAAATCAACCGATGGCGGCGCCAACTGGGCTTCCACCGGCGGACAGCCCGCAGCCAACTGGGCCAGCGGACAAGGATGGTATTCCCTTTCAGTAGGTATCAACCCTGCCAACCCCGATGAGTGTATTGTGGGTGGTCTTGATTGCCATAAAACAACCAACGGCGGTACCTCCTGGACAAAGATCTCCACCTGGGTTGGTACCACCGGCCAGTATGTACACGCCGACCAGCACAATGTACAATGGTGGGATGGCGGTACTAAACTGATGTTTGCCTGTGATGGCGGTATTCACTACTCTGCCAATGGTGGCACCACCATCCGCGACAGGAATAAAGGCCTTCGCCTGAAACAATTCTATTCAATAGCCATTCACCCGGTGGAAGTAAACTACTTCCTCACCGGTGCACAGGATAATGGAATGCACCGTCTCAATCACCCCGGCCTCGATAGTTCTATCGAAGTCTACGGCGGTGACGGGTGCTATGCCGCCATCGACCAGGATGAACCACAATACCAGTTTGGCTCTTATGTATACAATGTATACAGGAGAACTGTAAACAACGGTGCCACCTGGTCAACCCCGGTAAATAACACCTCCACTGGTCGTTTTGTAAATCCCTGGGATTATGACAATACTGCCAACATCGTTTATGCCTGCAACACCACCGGCAACTTCCTTCGCTGGAACAATCCTCAAACCGGCGGCACCACCCAGGTGGTAACAGCCACCGGCTTCAGCGGAAACGTATCAGCCGTGCATGTATCACCTTATGTGGCACATAAAGTTTATTTCGGTATGGGTACTGGCGGCGGCGTTTACTATGTATCAAATGCCAATACCGGTACCACTGTTACCGCTACCAACATTACACCGGCCGGTGCCACCGGCTATGTAAACTGTGTGGTAACAGGCTCCAATGATCAGAACCTGATCGCCTGTATGAGCAATTACGGTATCACTAATATCTGGCGCTCTACCGATGGTGGTACCACCTGGACAGCCTCCGACGGCAACCTGCCCGATATGCCGGTACGCTGGGCCCTTTTCCATCCCGACAGCGATACAAAAGCCATCATCGCCACTGAAACCGGCGTATGGGAAACAGACCTGCTGAATGGCGCAGCTACCGTATGGGTGCCAAACACCAGCTTTCCGAATGTACGCACAGATATGATCAAATACAGGGCATCTGACCGCACCATCGCAGCCGGCACACACGGCCGCGGCGTTTGGTCTGGTATCATTCCTCCTTCCGGCAGTGGATTTACTTTCAATTCACCGGCACCGGCTACTGCCACCTGCCCGGCACCTGCCACTATGGATATCGTTTTGGGTACTGCTTCAGTTGGCGGATTTACCAATTCCATCAGTTTGACAAACAGCACACCTCCCGCCGGTACCACCGTAAGCTATATTCCGTCAAACAGCGTTACCCCGGGCAACAGTGTAACGGTTCGCCTTTCCGGTACTAATACCCTGGCAGCCGGTTCTTATACTATAACCATTACGGGTACGGCCAGCGGAGCAGCTACGCAAACAAGAGATCTGACCTTTACCATTAACCCCGGAACTGGTCCGTCGATTACCGCACAGCCATCCAATCAAACCATTTGCGAAGGCGGCAATACCATCTTCAGCATCACTTCTGCAGCAGCCACCGGTTTCCAGTGGCAACTGAGTACGGATGGCGGTGCCACTTATGGCAACATTACCAATGGCGGCGTGTACAGCGGTGCCACCACTGCCACCCTCACCATCACCGGTGCGGTACTGGCAATGAATAATAACCGCTACCGCTGTGTGGCTTCCACCCAATGTGGAAACACAACATCCAATGCAGCCATACTTACCGTCAATGCAGCTACTGCCATTACAGCACAACCCACAGCCGTTTCCACCTGTACCGGGCAAAGTGCACAATTCTGCGTGACAGCAGTGGGTACCGGGCTCAATTACCAATGGCAATCATCAACCAGCTGCGGAGGCGCCTTTACCAATATTGCCGGGGCACCGAATGCCAACTGCTATACCATTCCTTCTGTAACGAGCGGTATGAATGGTACCGCCTACCGTTGCGTGGTGACTGGTGGTTGTGCTCCTGCTTCCGTTACTTCAAACTGCGTTACGCTTAGTGTGGCAACCTCGCTTTCCATTACCGGTCAGCCAACAGATGTCACCACTTGTGAGGGCAGCAATGCCAGCTTCACCGTTACTGCGGCTGGGGCAGGTACCTACCAATGGCAGGTAAGCACCGATGGCGGAGCCACCTATAATAATGTTACCAATGGCGGTGTGTACAGTGGTGCCACAGCTGCCACCCTCAATATTACCGGTGCTACAGCAGCCATGAATAACTACCGCTACCGTTGCAACCTCAACAGTACCTGCGGTAATGCCACTTCGAATGTGGTGGCCCTTACGGTAAATACACTGCCGGCCATTTCAGCAGGCCCAACCAACGTTACGGCCTGTACAGGTACTAATACCAGCTTCAGCGTTACTGCTTCCGGCACCGGTATCGGCTACCAATGGCAGGTAAGCACCGATGGCGGAGCTACTTACAACAGTGTACCTGCAGCAGCACCATACAGCGGCACTACTTCCGCCACCTTAACGATAACCAATATCACCATTGGCCTTAATAACTATCGCTACCGTTGCGTGGTAAGCGGTGCATGTACACCTGCGGCTACTTCAGGTGCAGCTACTTTAACGGTACTGACAGCAGTGGCCATTACCAGCAACCCGGCAGACCAAACCATCTGCGAAGGCAGCAATACTTCCTTCACGGCAGGAGCTACCGGAGGCGGACTCGGCTTCCAGTGGCAGGTAAGTACCGACGGCGGCGCTACGTATAACAATGTGCCGGCTGCAGCTCCCTACAGCGGAACCACAACTGCCACATTAAGCATAACAGCAGCACCACCTTCCCTGAATGCTTACCGTTATCGCTGCGTGGTGACCAATGGCGCCTGCACACCCGGCATCACCACCGGTGCGCTCCTTACTGTAAATACCTTCCCGGTAATCACAACGGCACCGCAACCCGTCACCATCTGCGAAGGCGGCAGCGCCACCTTCAGCGTGGCTGCCACCACCGGGGTGGGCACACTCAGCTACCAGTGGCAGGTAAGCACCAATGGCGGCACCACCTGGGTTAATATCTCAGGTGCCACATCATCCAGCTTTGCACAAACCAATATACCCCTTACCCAGAATGGTTATCGCTTCCGTGTAGTGGTAACAGCAGGATGCGGTTCTGTTAATTCTGCAGGGGTTATACTTACGGTGAATGCATTACCGGTCATCAGCTTTACCCTGCCGCATGTGATCTGCATTTCAGATCCTGCACTTACCCTTAGTGCCACACCGGCCGGCGGCACCTTCAGCGGCCCGGGCGTATCCGGCAGTGTATTCAGTCCGTCATTGGCGGGATTGGGTAATAAAACCATACTTTATACAGCCACCAATGCAGGCTGTGTTACTGCTGTTTCCCGTTCAATTACGGTTAATAAATGCAGGGAACGCAATCTTACCCTGGAGCAGTTCCCGGCCGTGGTGATCTACCCCAATCCTAATATGGGCGTGTTCAGCATCAGGATCAATACCGACCTGTACACCAAAATTGGTATGAAAGCCTACAACGGACTTGGCCAGATGGTTTGGGCCAAAGATTATACCGGGGTTACCTACGGTTCAATATTGCCGGTTGATATGTCGAAGGTGCCCAGTGGTACATACCACCTGTTCATTTACAATGATGAACTTGGTACTGTATCGAAGAAAGGAGCCAGCATTGTTATCTACAAGGAATAACAGCATCCTGATAAATTAAGAAAGAGCCTGCGCCTCCCGGTACAGGCTCTTTCTTTTTTAGGTATTCATAATTGATCAGCAGGTAAAAAATCTTTCAGTATTTTGTTATAGCATGCGAAAACTATTACGCTTCCTGTTGCTGAAGCCGGTGCTGTGGGCAGCGGCTAAATTTTCTTCCAAACCGAAGCGGGAGAAAGTGTTTGCTGCATTATCTGCCTTATATAAAAACATACTGGAAAAACCCGGTCACCGCGGACCTGTCATTCCGTTTGATCCGCAACAAGACCGTTTTATCATTTTCTCCGACCAGCACAAAGGCCGCCGCAATGGCGCCGACGATTTCACCCAGGCCGAACCCAACTACCTGGCAGCATTAGATCACTATTACAAGGCAGGCTATACGTTTATCAATCTGGGCGACAGTGAAGAGCTTTGGGAGAACAATCTCTGGCAGGTAAAGAAAAAGAACAAAGCCACTTTTGAGGCAGAAAGAAAATTCCTGGAGGCTGGCAGGCACCTGAAAGTATTTGGCAATCACGATCTGTTTTGGGATAATGATCCCTTTGCCGGCTGGCAGTTGCGCAGCATTTTTAAAGAGAAAGTAAAAATATATGAAGGCGTGGTGCTGAAGGCTGTTGCGGGATCACCGCTTACCGTTTTCCTCACACACGGTCACCAGGGTGATGCACAAAGTGATGGTAACTGGTTCAGTAAATTCTTTGTGGCAAAAATATGGGCGCCGCTGCAATCGCTGTTACGTATCAATCCCAACACGCCGGCCTATGATGCGGAGAAGAAAACGCTGCACAACAGTATGATGTATGAGTGGTCATCTGAACAGGAAAACCTTCTATTGGTTACCGGTCATACGCACCAGCCGGTGTTTGGTTCTCTCACTCACCTGGAGCGGCTGTACCGGCGTTTTCAATTTGCAGAAAAAGATAAAAATGCGGCCGAACTGAAAAACCTGCTCGATGAAATACGAAAGCGGGAAAAAGAATTTTCTGCTGTTGCCGTTGATTATATGAATATGAAACCCACCTATTACAATACCGGCTGCTGCTGTTTCAGTGATGGCGATATCACCGGTATCGAAATATCCGGCGGTTATATCCGTTTGGTAAAATGGACGATGATAGATGGAAAACCTGAGCCGCAGGAACTGGAGAAGGCGATACTCGGGGCTATTTGATATATCAGGGTTTCACAGGCATATTAGTAAAACTGCCTGTCACTGTTTGAGTACCCGGCGGGCCTGTCATACTGGCAGAAAATGACCCTGACATTTTTCCATTGCTGTTAGAGGTAATGGTAAAGGTACCGTTACCGCCTCCCCATGTAAATCCGTCCTCATGCGTATATTGAAAGTGATTAGGACCTGATATACCCACGGTCAAGGGATAGGTACCGGGGTTGAAGGAGGAAAGAAAAAAATAAAACCGGCTATTGAAAGTCAGATAATTGGTGCCTCTGCCGGCATAGATTACAAAAGGCTGCATTCCGAGGCCGCTGGTAAATGCGGTGTCCTGGTTAGCAGTGTAAGTGGCGCCCATCAGTTGCCATGTAAAACTGTTGGGCGCATCAGGCGGACTGTCACTGTTTTTGCCGCAGGCACAAAAAAACATCATAGCTAATAAGATGCTCGCAGGAATGATACAAAAGCGGTGTTGTTTTGGCATGGCTGAAAATTATACCTGAATATACAAATAATAAACCGCAGGCATGATAACCTGCGGCCATTTTCAAATCTTCAAATCTCCAGATTCACTCAAAACCCTTTCTTCTTCCATTCATTATTCTTTCGCTCGGCTTCCGGCAATATCTTATCCGGATCAATGATCACTTCAGTAATTTCACTGGTACTCGGGACCGCAAATGTCCATACAGCACCCCGCTGCCATACTTCCACCGGCAGGTTCACTTTATGTTGTTTGCCATTGCTTTCTTTAACAACGATAGTTACGGGAAGCACCATTTTATCCAGCGTTTCAATGGAAATATCCGCACCCTCTGCTGGTTTGTCATTTTTGTATTCCACGTCCTTTACAGTCAGGTCGATCTTCCAGGTGTTAAACACCCATGCCCGCCAGAACCAGCCCAGGTCTTCACCAGAAACATTCTCCATGGTATGAAAGAAATCCCATGGAGTCGGATGCTTATAAGCCCAGCGGTTAATATATTCTTTAAAGGCGGCTTCAAAACGTTCCGGGCCCAGCACCTGATCACGCAGCACCGTCAGCATTTGTGCGGGCTTCAGGTAAGCGGCCACTCCCAGGTTCCCCTGCTGAATTACATCAGGAATATTGTACAGGCCATCCATGCTTTCGCCAAAGGTCCACTTCAGCATAAATTCCGAATTAGGGTCATCGAAGAAACCGTGAGAATCGAATTCACCTTTATTAAAGGCCTTCGTGGAGCCAGCATTGATAAATGTATTGAAGCCTTCATCCATCCAGGCATATTTACGTTCGTTGCTGCCCACGATCATCGGAAACCAGGTGTGGCCAAATTCATGGTCGGTCACATCCCACAAGTCTTTACCACTGGAGCCCGAACTGCAGAATACAATACCGGGATATTCCATGCCGCCAACGATACCAGCCACATTAGTGGCAGAAGGATAAGGATATTCAAACCATTTTTTAGAATAAAACTCTATACTCGCCTTGGTAAATTCGGTTGATCGTTGCCATGCAGTTCTCGTGTTGCTTTCTGAAGGATATACACTGATGGCAAGACAGCTTCGTCCGCTGGGCAGATTAATTCTTGCAGCATCTTGGATAAAAGCACTTGAAGCGGCCCAGGCCACATCCCTTGCATTGTCTATCTTGAAACGCCAGGTGGTGTAAGGCGCTTTCGGTCTTGAAGCCGCATCCTTTACTTCTTTATCACTGCGGATGATTACCCGTTTATCACTGTTGCGGGCAGCCTCCCATCTCTTCATTTGTTCGGCGGTATAGCATTCGGCCGGGTTTACCAGTTCACCAGAGCCCGCCAGTATCAGGTCGGACGGGGCAGTGATAGTGTAATTGATATTGCCATACTCCAGGTAAAACTCTCCTGCACCCACATAAGGCAGCGTATTCCATCCTTGTATATCATCATATACAGCCAGCCGCGGAAACCACTGCGCCACTTCATACACAATGCCATGCTTTGTTTCCAATCTTCCCATGCGGTCGGTACCATATTCCGGTATCACAAATTCAAATTGTATGTTCAGTTTCAGTTTACCGCCAGCCGCTTTCAGCGCTTCCGTCAGCCACACCTGCATACGGGTATCGGTGGTAATGGTTTTTGGTGTAAAGGATTTGCCGTTGTACTCAGCGCTGATGTTTTTTATTACATAGCCATCGGTAAAATTGGCATTGGCCCAGCGGCCGCCTGTTTCGGTGGTGGTGGAAGACCCACGGGAATCTTTCCGGTAAATATTCTGATCAAGCTGCAACCAGACGAATTTGAGATTATCCGGGCTGTTGTTTGTATAAGTTATCTCCACATTGCCGCTTACAGAATGGCGGCCGGTATCAAGTGTGCAGGTGATATTGTAATCGGCCCTGTTTTGCCAGTACTTCGGACCCGGTTCGCCGCTGGCGCTTCGATAGTCATTGCCGGGATAAGGGTAGAACTGCGGATTGAATGCTTCTTTATGATCATACACAGATTGGGCAAACAGGCTGAGTGAAAAACACAGGCCGACAATGCCCATGAGAAATTTCTTCATACGGGGAATTTAATTTAAGGTCTGAAAGATAGGGCAAAAGGATGCAAGCAGGCTACCGTTCAACGGGTATTTGCATTCTTTTAAAAAATAGTAACAGGGAACCGGAGTGGCATTTCAGGCAAACAATGCTTCGGCAACAGCCACTGATTCAGGCTTGCCCACATCCACCAGCCGGTCGCCGGTATGGTCATACCCCATGATGCGATGGTCTGCTGCCAAAGACAGGTACACATCGATCAGCGAAAATTTACCGGTAAAACCTTTTTCCTTCATCAGCCGGAAGATATCGTACTCAAATACCACTACGCAACTGTAGGCCATAGCGGTAAGTTCATCAGCAGGTATGCCTTTTACCGGGATCTTTTCTTCGCCGGCACTGTTGTTGCGCCAGCCACAAAGCCGGCCGTTTTTATCAAACAATAGATTGCGTGACGATTTTCTGCCTGTTACCCCAAATGATACCAGCGCCTTTTCTGCTTCATGAAAGGCAAGCAGCTTGTGAATGTCAAGATCGGTGAGTATGTCCACATTACAGGAAAGAAATCGTTGCCCAGGGTTGAAAAGGGGTTGGGCTTTCAGCAATCCTCCGCCTGTTTCCAGCACCACATCTCTTTCATCACTTACCTGAACGGAACTACCCCAGCCATTATTTGCTTCGATGGCATTTTCTATCTGCCCGGCAAAATGATGTACGTTAACGATCACATCGTACACTCCATATTGTTGCAGGTATTCAATGTTCCGTTGCAGCAGTGGTTTGCCATTTACCGGTGCCAATGCCTTGGGGTGCTTATCCGTCCACGGTTTGAAGCGGGTGCCGAGACCGGCGCTGAATATGATTGCTTGCATATCACTCAAAATTACACAAAGGCTGTCAACAAGAAGATTTCACATTATGCCCTGACAACTGCATTTTATTCAGTAAATTTGAAACAGAGAATTGTAAATTATGGAATCATCTTCAATTCACCCGCCGCTTAGTAATGTGCAGGCCGAGATGCTGAAATTATTTTCTGCAGACGTGCCCGAGAAGCAGCTTTTGGAAATAAAAAATATGATTGCCCGTTATCTTCTTGATAAGGCAAGAGATAACGCTGACGATTCCTGGGATAAAAAAGGTTATTCAGACGAGTCTTTGAAGAAAATGCTGGAGGAATAACAGATAGTATGCTCAGGATTGTATTAGACACGAATGCCGTTCTCCGGTCTGTTTCAAGAAGGTCTGCCTATCACATCGTTTTTGATAAACTGTATGAAAACGGGTATCAGCTTTGTATTTCTAGTGAGATTCTCATGGAGTACGAGGAAAAGATTACAGCAATCTTTTCTGAAGAAACAGCTGAATTGATTATTGGTGCTTTCTCATTTATGGAAAATATCAGGAAAGCAGACGTGCATTTCAAATTAAACCTTATTGTGGCCGATCCTGATGATAATAAATTCTCCGATTGTGCATTCGCGGCAAACGCCCATTACCTTGTTACCGATGATAGGCATTTTAATGTACTCCGGAATATTCCTTTCCCTTCTATCACAGTAATAACACTCGACGAATTCAAATCTCTGCTCGAGGCGCTATAGCTATCATTTCTTCTCCGGCAGCGGGTTGATCCAGTTCTTTTCATCCTGTACCTTATGCGTCAGTTCCACCTTTACCTTAAACTTATTTCTCAAATGCCTCGCCATCGCATCGGCAGCATATACACTTCGATGCTGACCGCCGGTACACCCAAAACTCACCATCAGGCTTTCAAAACCTCTTTGAATATATTCTTCCACGGTAATATCAACAATGTCAAACACACTGTTCAGGAAATCAGGCATACGGGTTTGCTGCTCCAGGAAATCTTTCACGCCTTTATCCCTGCCATGCTGGGTTTTGAATTCCGTAATGCGCCCGGGATTTAAAATACCCCGGCAATCAAACACAAAACCACCTCCATTCTCTGTATCATCACCCGGTATACCGCCATTGCGATAGGAGAAGCTGCACACTTTCACCACCAGCGGTGTGGCTTCATCTGCCTGGGTGGGAGTAAACTGTTCAATGATCTCGTCGGCCACACAAATGTCGAGCACCTTGCGAAACTCTGGTACAGAGATGCCCACACTTTGATTATTGAAAAATTCTTTCAGGTTGCGCAGCGCCAGCGGAATGCTGGTAAGAAACTGCGCCTTACGTTCAAACAAACCCCTGAAGCCATAGGCGCCCAACACCTGCAGCAGGCGGATAAGCACATAACCGTTGTACTGGCTGCGGAAAATATTCCGGTCGAGCGGCTGCCCGCTGGTTGCTTCAAAACTGTTCATGTAGTCTTCCAGCAGGTTGTTCTTCCACTCATCCGGCAGGCTGGCCCTTGCCTGCCACAGCATCGAGGCCACATCGTATTGCGGAGCGCCTTTCATACCGCCCTGGTAGTCTATAAAGAACGGCTCACCATCACGTATCATGATGTTGCGGCTCTGGAAGTCGCGGAACATAAAATATTTATACTCCGTATGGGTGAGGTAGGTACTCAGTGCTTCAAAATCATCGATCAGTTTTTGCTTGTCGTACGGTTTGCGCAACGCATCGAGAAAATAGTATTTGAAATATAGCAGGTCGGCCATGATAGCCTGCTTGCCAAATTCAATATTGGTAAGGCAGTGAGTGGCATAGTCAAGCACTTCATCACCCATTACCTGCAGCCGGGCCAGCGCCGCCAGGCTTTTACGGAATAAACCATACACCTCATCCGAAAAACCTTCCGCTTCCAGCCGGTTGAGAAGAGACACATCACCCAAATCTTCCTGCAGGTAAAACATACCATCATCACTTTCGGCAAGGATAGCCGGCACCGACAAACCTCTTTCCTTAAAATGCCGGGAAAAATAAATGAATGTATTGTTCTCTTTAATATTAGCTCCGTAGGTACCGATAAAGGAAACAGGATTCTCTGAGGATTGCGAATGCAGCCGGAAATACCTTCTTTCACTCCCGCTTTGCGGCAGCAGGTCAACCGATGCCGGTGCTTCTCCCTTCCAACGGGTATATAAATCTGTTATCGCTGCTGTAAGATGTTGCATTGGGCAAATGTAGCGAAATGAGGGTCGGGCAGCAATACTAACACACATTCGGTTTTTGGGTTAAATTTGCCTATCCTTTTTTATGAGTAAAACAACAACCAGCAACGCAGCCGCCGGCAGGGTTCGTATCGTTACAGCCGCCAGTTTATTCGACGGGCACGATGCCGCTATCAATATCATGCGCCGCATCATGCAAAGCAAGGGCGCCGAGATCATCCATCTGGGTCACAACCGTTCCGTAAAAGAGATCGTGGAAACAGCAATCGAGGAAGATGCACAAAGTATAGCCATCACCAGCTACCAGGGCGGCCATGTGGAATTTTTTAAATACATGAAAGACCTGCTGGATGAAAACGGCTGCGGCCACATCAAAATATTTGGCGGTGGCGGCGGTACCATTTTACCATCAGAAATAGAAGAACTACATCAATATGGCATCACGAGAATTTACAGTCCTGATGATGGCCGCCAGATGGGCCTTGAAGGAATGATAGAAGATGTGATCAGGCAAAGTCAACCCGGTACGATACAACCGAAATGGAACGGCAAACTGCCGCTGGATGAAGTAAAAGACGTACGGCGAATTGCAAAAGCGATCAGCATTGCCGAAGCAGGCGGCGATTATGCCACCGAGCTTAAGGAAATAGCCTCCTTGGCCGGCAAAGAAAAAACAGGTGTGCCCGTGCTCGGTATCACCGGCACAGGTGGAGCCGGCAAATCATCAGTAACAGATGAAATAGTAAGAAGGTTTCTCCATAATTTTTTGGATAAAACCATTGCCGTTATTTCGGTAGATCCTTCCAAGAAAAAAACAGGCGGTGCATTGCTTGGCGACCGCATCCGGATGAATGCCATCAACCACCCCCGTGCTTACATGCGCAGCCTGGCCACCCGTGATGATAATACCGCCCTCAGCAGTGCCGTACAGGAAGCGATCGACATTTGCAAAACAGCAGGATTTGATTTTATCATACTGGAATCGGCCGGTGTGGGACAAAGCGATGCCTCCATCCTCGAGTACTGCGATGTGAGTATGTATGTAATGACTCCGGAGTACGGGGCCGCCTCACAACTGGAAAAGATCAACATGCTCGACTATGCCGACGTGGTTTGCATCAATAAGTTCGACAAAGCCGGAGCATTGGATGCACTCGCAGATGTAAAGAAACAATACAAACGCAACCATAGCCTGTGGACGGCAAAAGACGAAGATCTTCCCATCATCGGCACCATGGCCAGTAAATTCAATGATGATGGGGTGAATCATCTGTTTGAATTACTCCTGAAGAAAATAGCCGCCAAAACAAATACCGGCTTTGGTGATTTTGCCTTTGCCGAAACAGCCAAAGTGTCGCAGGCAGTGATACCGGCCAGCCGGGTAAGATATTTATCTGAAATAGCAGAGAACAACCGAGGTTATGATCAACTGGTAAAGGATCAGTCAGCTATCGCTTCAAAACTGTACCAGTTGCAGGGTGTGCTGGAAACATTGAAACAGGGTGATGCAAAGTCAGCAGCAGGTAATGAAACGCTGATAGATGTTTTGCAAAAGCAAATTGCCTTTTATACGGATCAGCTTACACCCGTGAGCCGTAAACTCATTGCCAACTGGCAGGAGAAAATAAAAGAATACGGCAAAGACTTTTATGAATACACCGTTCGGGAGAAAGTGATCAAGCAGGCGATGACTACCAAAAGCCTCAGCGGTACCCGCATTCCCAAAGTGGTAATGCCCAAATACAAAGACTGGGGCGATATACTGCAATGGCAGGCGCAGGAAAATGTGCCCGGTCACTTCCCGTTTACCGCAGGTGTGTTTCCGTTAAAAAGAGAAGGTGAAGACCCCACCCGGATGTTTGCCGGTGAAGGCGGACCAGAAAGGACCAACCGCCGCTTTCATTACGTAAGCCTCGATCAGCCGGCCAAGCGATTGTCAACCGCATTCGACAGTGTAACGCTTTATGGCGAAGATCCCGGTCACCGCCCCGATATATATGGTAAAGTGGGCAACAGCGGCGTAAGCATTGCTACAGTGGATGATGCCAAAAAACTGTACAGCGGTTTCGATCTCTGCGATCCGAAAACCTCTGTATCCATGACGATCAACGGCCCGGCACCCATGCTGCTGGCATTCTTCATGAATGCAGCCATAGATCAGCAATGTGAAAAATGGATCACCGCAAACGGCAAGGAAGACCTGGTGAAAGAAGCATTGCAGAAAAAATACGCCGGGGGCAAAGTACCGGCTTATAATAATCCTTCCTTCCCTGGTGAACTGCCAGATGGCAACAACGGGCTAGGATTGAAACTGCTCGGGCTGAGCGGTGATGAAGTGCTGCCTGCCGAAATATATGAGCAGTGCAAACAAACGGCTTTGCAACAGGTGAGGGGAACCGTACAGGCTGATATATTAAAAGAAGACCAGGCGCAGAATACCTGCATCTTCTCCACCGAGTTTGCCCTGAAACTGATGGGCGATGTGCAGGAGTATTTTATAGAAAATAAAGTGCGCAATTTCTACTCAGTTTCCATCAGCGGTTATCATATTGCTGAAGCAGGAGCGAACCCCATTACGCAACTGGCCTTTACACTCGCCAACGGGTTTACCTACGTGGAGTATTACCTCAGCCGCGGAATGAACATTGACGATTTTGCACCCAACCTGTCTTTCTTCTTCAGCAACGGGATGGATCCTGAATATAGTGTGATAGGCCGTGTGGCCAGGAGGATCTGGGCCAAGGCCATGAAGTATAAATATAAGGCCAATAAGCGCAGCCAGATGCTGAAGTACCATATCCAGACCTCCGGCCGAAGCCTTCATGCACAGGAAATTGACTTCAATGATATCCGCACCACGCTGCAGGCATTGTATGCGATATACGACAATTGCAATTCGCTTCACACCAATGCGTATGATGAAGCCATCACCACGCCTACCGAAGAAAGTGTACGCCGGGCAATGGCCATACAACTAATCATCAACCGGGAATTGGGTACAGCAAAAAATGAAAATCCCACCCAGGGTTCTTTCTTTATAGAAGAACTCACCAGCCTGGTGGAAGAAGCAGTGCTGTCAGAGTTTGACCGCATCACCGAAAGGGGAGGAGTGCTCGGGGCCATGGAGCGTATGTACCAGCGGAATAAGATACAGGAGGAAAGTCTTTATTACGAACACCAGAAACATACCGGCGAACTGCCGCTGATAGGAGTGAATACATTTTTGAATAAAAAAGGATCACCCACCATCATCCCATCAGAAGTGATTCGCAGCACCACCGAAGAAAAAGAGCAGCAGATCGAAAACCTGGAGGCTTTCTGGAAGAGAAATGAAGAAAAAAGTGCAGCGGCACTGGCCGCATTAAAAAAGGCAGCTATCAGTAATGAGAACCTTTTTGCCCGGTTGATTGAAACAGTAAAGTACTGCTCACTCGGTCAGATCACCAATGCCCTGTATGAAGTGGGCGGACAGTACAGGAGAAATATGTAAGCCGTAAGCCGCAACCTACCGGCATGTTGCTGCGTCTGTTTCAGAATAATAAACTAAAAGCAATAATATGAGAAACATGTTCTTGCTGGCAGCGGCTGTCATTTTCTCGATAGCCGTATCAGCACAGGGAAACAGCGGAAGCAAAGGGAAATCAAAAAATAACCCGTCTGCATCACCACCCGGTAACAGCGGAAATAATGGCAACAACGGGAACTCCGGCAAGGAGAAAGACAAAGACAAGGAGGATAAAGCCAAAAATGAAGCTCACGACAAAAAAGTGTGGGATGGTATAGGCGACAACAGCTGCATGAAACCCTCCAAAAATCAACCAGCCAAAGTAAGGGAAGCGTTCAAAAGGGATTACCCGAACGCTATAAATGTGCGGTGGACAAAATGCCGTGGCGACTGGACTGCCACCTTCAACGGCGCCCTGTTCCGTTCAACCGCGGTCTATCATGCTAATGGTGACAGAAGAGATACCAGGACGCCTGTAAGCGGCGAGAGTATCCCCCGTCGTATACTCGATGTAATACTCAAAAAAAGTCCGGGTACCAGGGTGGATGAAGCTATAAAAATTGAAGTACCTAATGTAGTGAAAGATATTTTCCGTATAAAAAATGTATTGGAAGGTAAACCGGTTTTTGAATACTATAATACAGACGGGGTGAAAGTGGAGTATAACTATTGATGAAAGAATGAAAAGCCCCTTCCGGATATTTATTAAAAGGTGAAATAGTAACAAGAAGAGATTGCAAATTGTACTGCAATCTCTTCTTGTTTAGCACCGGTTGTAAACAGGTTCAATCCACTTCCGCAGTTTTCTTCCCGCTTTTATCTATCAGAAACCATTTTCCCTCTTTCATCACTTTTGCACTGCCCTCTTCAAAAGAACCGGCAAAGCCGAATTTGAAAGGAATCACTTCCTGGCCGTGCTCATTAATGTAGCCCCAGAGATTGTTCTTGCTTACAGCCGCCAGCCCTTCGGCAAATTTTGTGGCATTATCATACAGGAATGGAATGACTGCCCTGTCTTTTTTATCAATAAAACCATATTTACCATCATGGCTCACTATGGCAAGACTGTCGTGGAAGGGAAGGGCATCACTGTATTTAAGCGGAATCACCAGCGTACCGGTGCTGTCAAGGAACCCCCATTTGCCATTTTGTTTTACGGCAGCCATACCCTCCGAAAAGGTCATGGCCTCATCATATACAAGTGGCACCACCAATGCTCCGTTTTTATCTACAAAACCATGTTTATCGCCTTTGCCAACAAGTGATAAACCGCAAACACAATCATTTACGTAATCGTATTGTTTGGTCCAGGATTGGCCGTATCCTGTCAGTGAAAACAGTGCTGCCGCAAGCAGAAAAGTATATTTCATAACAGAAGTTTTATGATTAACGATTGGTGATAACAATGGAAAGCTACAACCCCCGGCAGGGCTGCTGTGCTGATGTTTGGCAGCCCCGGCACTGATTTTCATTATCTTCGCTGCCAAATAACAGGATATCCTGATTCAGAGAAACCTAATACATTATCAACTTGCGTTTTACAGAGTTTAACTTTCACCCCGATCTTCTTGAAGGAATCACCGCCTCCAACTATGAAAATGCCACCCCGGTACAGGAGCAGGTCATCCCTCCCATACTCGAAGGGAGAGATGTGATCGCTTCAGCCCAGACAGGCACCGGTAAAACAGCCGCCTTCCTGCTGCCTGTTATGAATAAATTGCTTAAACATCATGTGGATGGACAAACCGGCGCCCTCATCGTGGTACCCACCCGTGAGCTGGCTATACAGATTTCACAACACATAGAGGGACTTTCTTATTTCACCCATCTCAGCTCAATAGCAATATATGGCGGTAGCGGTGGTGATAATTTTATAGCAGAAAAAAAGGCGTTGCAGGCAGGTGCCGATATCATTGTATGCACACCCGGCCGTATGATCGCACACCTGAACATGGGCTATGTGAATATGAAGGGCCTGCAGTTCCTGGTACTGGATGAAGCCGACCGGATGCTGGATATGGGCTTCCAGGATGATATAAATAAGATCATCAAAACACTGCCCGCCAAACGGCAAAGCCTGCTTTTCTCTGCCACCATGCCGGATAAAATAAGGAAGCTGGCCCGCACCATCCTGCATGATCCTGCCGAAGTAAATATCGCCATCTCCAAACCACCAGAGAAGATCGTACAAAAGGCGTTTGTGGTGCATGAGCCGCAAAAACTGCCGCTGGTGATAAAATTGCTGAAAGAAAGCACCTATAAAAATGCACTCGTGTTTTGCAGCCGCAAGCATACCGTAAAGCAGCTTACCCGTGAATTGAAACGGGCCAAACTGAATGTGGCAGAAATACACAGCGACCTGGAGCAGGCCGAAAGGGAAAATGTGCTCAGTGCATTTGCCGGAGGCCGTATACCGCTGCTGGTGGCTACAGATATTCTCAGCCGCGGGATAGATATAGATACCATCGACCTCGTGGTGAATTATGATGTGCCGGAAGATGGTGAAGATTATGTACACCGAATCGGCCGCACCGCCAGGGCAGAAGCCGACGGTACCGCCTATACCCTGATAGGAGATAAAGAACACAACAGGTTTGCCGCCATCGAACGATTGCTGGAAAAAGAAGTGGAAAAGGCAGCTGTACCGCCTGAATTAGGCCCGGCACCCGCTTATCATCCCCGCCGCAATGATGGCAATAAAAGGGGAAAAAGAACGTTTCATCGGGGTAACAGGGCCCGGCCTGGCAGAAAAGGAAATTAGAAATCAGTATATTTATCGGATGATTTTGCGAACCATCACAGCAAAGTTCCTGACCGTATTCAGCTTCCTGCTGCTGGCATACAATGCATTTGCCGGCACCACTCCCATAGATACTACGATAAAAGATAAAAGAGTACCGGCAAGGGATACCATGATTCCTGGTATGCAGATGAGCAGCCTCACCACCAATGCAGCTTATGTAAGCAATCCAAGGTATGCAGCAGCCAACCGTCTTCATCTTTCCATGCTCGACTCCCTGGTAAAGGTGATATCAGCCTTCCCGCTCAAAGATTCCGCCGGCCTTAATTATGCTTCCGAGTTCATCGGAACACCCAATATGGGATTGCGCCGGCCCAATTATGTTATCATTCACCACACCGCCACCAGCAATTGCACCGAAGTGTTGAATGAATTTACCACTACGGGCAGCCGCGAAGCCAGTGCACATTATGTAATAGATAAAGACGGAACCGTATACCACATGCTGAACGACCTGCTTCGCTCACACCATGCAGGCGACAGTAAGTGGGGCAACAGTACCGACCTCAACTCCGGCAGCATCGGAATAGAACTTGTCAACAATGGTTACCAGCCATTTTCGCAGGAGCAGATCAACAGCCTGGTGATACTGCTGGAGAGATTGAAAACGGCATACAAAATTCCGGCACCAAATTTCATCGGCCACGGCGATATCGCACCCTCAAGGAAAATGGATCCTAATTACCGCTTTCCCTGGAAATACCTCAGCGAAAAAGGATATGGCCTCTGGTGGGATGATACCACCGGGGTGAAAGTGCCCGACAATTTCGATTACCTCATGGCGCTCCGCATCATCGGGTATGATATCAGCGCACCGGCATCAGCAGTGGCAGCATTTAAAAGGCATTTCATGGCCGACAATTCTGGCGGCAATATGAATGCAGATGTACGCCGCGTTATTTATGCACTGTACCGCAAATACCAGTAAGGTATATGAGAAGCGCTTTTCTTTTTACCATTATCATCTTCACCATCTTCATCTGCAGCTGCACACAATCAAAGTATGCACTCACCAATAAAGTGTACCGGCAAAAAGCAAAACAGTATGCAGCGCTGCTGAATGAATATCCATTGAAGGATTCCGCCGGTCTTTCTTATGGGGCAGAATGGGCAGGCACCACCAACTTCACCATGCGGCGGCCCAATTATGTTATCATACATCATACGGCGCAAAACAGTTGTGAGCAAACCCTCAAAACATTCACGACCCGGGATGGAAGGGAGGTAAGCGCCCATTATGTTATTTGTAAAGATGGTACCGTGCATCACATGCTCAACGATCTCCTCCGGGCGCACCATGCCGGCGTAAGTAAGTGGGGCAATACCACCGATCTCAACTCTTCCAGTATAGGAATCGAGTTGGATAATAATGGCTTCGAAACCTTTTCAGAGGCACAGGTAAACAGCCTGCTGGTATTGTTGGAGAGGCTGAAAAAGGCATACAGTATTCCGGCGGCCAATTTCATCGGGCATGGAGATATTGCTCCCACCCGCAAGAATGATCCCAACTGGCGCTTTCCCTGGAAGTTGCTGGCGGAAAAAGGTTTTGGGTATTGGTATGATGATGCATCAAACGTCACCCTCCCCGCAGGTTTCGACCATTTGCTGGCTCTCCGCATTATCGGGTTCGATATAAAAGATACAAACGCCGCCATCATCGGTTTCAAACGCCACTGGCTGCAAGACACCACCAAGGGACTAAGCACCAGCCAACTGAAAGTATTGTACAAACTCAGCACCAAATACCACTAAACTCCCCCAGCCCCGCAGGGGCATTATTCCGCCAGCCCTGTAAGGGCGATATTTTGGAAGCTCCATCGGGGCGATATTTTGGTAGCTTTGAAAAAAACAAAGCATGGAATTCGGCCGGGTATCCGCAGAAGAATTAGATAAAATTGATTTCACGTTACCGCCCGATCCCCCGACAAATGCACAGGTATTAGGCGGAAAGCCCGTCAGTCAGCCCCGTGTGTACCTGGGTTGTGCCAAGTGGGGAAGAACAGAGTGGGTCGGGAAAATTTATCCACCCAAAACCAAAGAGAAGGATTTCCTGCAAGAGTACGTAAAGCATTACAATAGCATAGAGTTGAATGCCACGCATTATAAAATATATGGTGCAGCAGGAATAAGCAAGTGGGCAGAGAAGGCGGCGGGCCGTGATTTTTTATTTTGTCCCAAAATGTACCAGGGCGTCACGCATCGCGGCAGTTTAAAAGGAAAGGATTTTTTAGTGACGGAATTTTTAAGGGGCGTCATGGCATTTGGTCAGAGGCTGGGTCCGGTATTCATACAGGTCAGTGACACCTTTTCGCCAAAGCGGATGGAAGAGCTGGCAGTGTTTTTAGGTGCATTACCCAACGACATGCAGTTTTTTGTGGAGGTACGCCATCCGGATTGGTATTTAAAACCACAGGCGAGAGAAGGGTTATTTTCCTTGCTCAGCAGCCTGAATATGGGGGCTGTCATCACCGATACCGCCGGCCGGCGGGAGTGTGCCCACATGCAACTGACCATTCCCAAAGCATTTATCAGGTATGTGGGCAATAGTCTGCATACCACCGATTATACAAGAACCGATGCCTGGGTACAGCGCATCAAACACTGGCTGGATAATGGCATGCAGGAGTTATACTTCTTCATGCACATGCACGATGAAGCAACCTCGCCAGAGCTTACGGTAGAACTGGCAGATAAACTCAATGCGGCTTGTGGCTTAAATCTAGTCAAGCCTTCTTTTGTTGACACGTCATCAGTTTCATCTTCGGTAAAAAAGTCCAGGCAGGGAGGTTTGTTTGATTAATGAACTTCAAACAGTTCATTCCATCGGGTGGTATACCGCGGGCTGCGCAGATCCTGCCGCATTTTCCAGTTTCGGGTGGTGCCGGAAGAAGCGAATTTCAGCATATCATTCCGCTGGCTGAAATTGATATTGTCAATCATATCCATCAGTTTGCGTTCATTGTTTTTATTTGCTGGTAAAAAAAGATTCCCTTGTATGGATTGGTCGGGCACAATACCACTGAGCATCACCCCGGCTTTTTTATACAAAACACCCTCTTTAAAAAGATTGTCAACCAGGGTCATAGCCGGCTTGATGAGTTCATTCGTAAAGGAAGTGGCATAAGGTAGTATGATATAATTAGAGTGAGTAGCTCCGCGGTTGAAACTTACCGCATGATTTTCCTCCTTTGTTACTACAAAAACACTGATGACGCTGGCTGCGCCAAACTGACGCCTTAGTTTTTCTGCAGCTCTTGCAGTGTAGGTGGCTACAGCTTCTTTAATTTCACTTAAACTTCCCACAGGATCTCCAAACATACGGGTGGTGGCAATCATTTTTTTTGTTACCAGTTCATCTTCCATTTCTTTGGCAGGCACGCCTTTGAGTTCACGCACCAGCCGGACACCCGTTACTCCACCCAGGTGAGTTTTTGCAAAATCCTCATTAACATTTCTGAGCTGCAAAGCATCATAAATACACCATCTCTCTTTTAATTTGTCTGCATAGCGCCGCCCGATACCCCATACATCTTCTACCGCTGTTTGGCGAAGGGCATCAACAATTTTATCCTCAGTGTCAAGCAATGCTATACAACCGGTCTTATGTTTGTTCTTCTTTGCCAGGCGATTTGCCAGTTTCGCCAGAACCTTTGTTGGCGCCACACCTACTGACACTTTGATCCCGGTCCATTTCTCCACAGTTTGTTTAATATTCTCAGCTAAGGAAGGCAATTCCTCTGCGGAAAAGTTGTCCAGGTTAAGAAACGCTTCATCTACTGAATAAACTTCCACATTATTTTTACCGAGCAGAATTCGCAAGGTTTCCATTACCCGCCAGCTCAGGTCGCCATACAGGTGATAGTTAGAAGAGAACACCTGCATTTCATGCTTTTTTACAAGGTCTTTTGCCATGAAGAAAGGGCCGGCCATTTCCACCCCCAGTTCTTTAGCTTCATCACTCCGGGATATAATGCAGCCATCATTATTACTGAGTACCACCACAGGCTTATGCTCATAAACAGGCTGAAACAACCGTTCACAGGAACAATAGAAATTATTACAATCCACTATTGCTTTCATGTCAGGTAATTTATGACTCATACCTGGTGAATACTATACACCACCACACCCCACACCACAAAATCACTGAACTCCGCCAGGTTGATCGTCTTATAACGGTCATTCTCCGGAATCAGGAAGGCAGACGAAAAATTTTTATGAAAACGCCGCACCAGCAACTCACCATTCAGCACCGCCACAATAACCTTCCCATTCACCAGCCCCACCGAACGGTCCACGATCAGCACATCGCCATCAAATATCCCCGCATCCTTCATCGCATCCCCCTTCATCCGGAAAAAATAAGTCGCCGGCTTATTCTTGATCAACTCCTCATTCAAATCAATACCCCGCTCCATATAATCATCCGCCGCAGCACCAAAGCCCGTGGCATTCGCCGACTTCACATCCCGCTGGGTAAACTGCTTCGAACCCCTGTAGGCCGCACTGAAAAAATCCTGCTCATCCATAAGTCTTGAGTTTAAGAAGCCGCCCGCCCGCCACCCGGAAAAGCAGGCCCGGCAATACAGAAAAACAGATCCGGGTCAAAAAAGAAAAGAAATTCTTTTGCTAAACTAAATAAATTAGTAAATTAGTGCTAATAAAATGGGTAAAATTTTTTCAAAACCTAAAAATAAAAGGGCATGGAAACGATCATCAACACAATACCCGGCTACCGTGTATACGAATACCTGCTGGTGCTGAGTCCGCATGAGGAACTGTGGAACCGTATCATGAAAGTAAAAGAAGACTTTGCGAGTGTGTACAAATCCGATCATGCAAAGTGGGGGAAGCCGCATATCACACTGGCTAACTTTGTTCAATACAGTCTCATGGAAGAACGCCTCCTCAACAGGCTCCGTACCCTGGCAATGGGATTCACACCCTTCAAGGTGGAACTGAAAGACTTTGGCAGCTTCCCCGCCCACACCATATATATAAATGTTACCAGCAAACTGCCCGTGCAGGCACTGGTACGTACCATCCGCACCGACACCCAGCGGCTTATGAAGTTGAACGACGACAACAAGCCCCACTTCATCATGGAGCCACACCTCACCATCGCCCGCAAACTAAAACCCTGGCAATATGAAAAAGGGTGGCTCGAATACAGCCACAAACATTTCACCGGCCGCTTTATCGCCGATAGCATGACCTTACTGAAAAGACCCGCCGGCGAATGGAAATACCATACTGTACAACGATTCCAGTTTCAAAACCTGCCCGTGGCCACACGACAGGGCGAATTGTTCGGCTGACATAACATAAAACAAAACAGTAGATGTGGAAGCCTGCAGGCGCAGGCGGGTTAGTGAGTAAGGAGAATAAAGAGCAGGCATTTGTGAGGAGAGAACAGGAGGAGAAACTCTTTATTCTCCTTTTTTATAAATAAGCAAAACCGGCAACTATGACAGATAAACTTAAACAAGACCATTACAAATCAAAACCCCAGGGCGACCAGGCCGAAAATGAAACCTACCTCCAGGGCAGGGGCGCACAATACAATACCAAAAACCGGTTTCTGAAAAATGAAACCACCCGCGAACATGCAGAAGGCATTGATGACTGGGAGGAATCAAACCTGCCCACGATCTATATGGAGCAGCAATCAAAAACGATAGTGAATAAAGTCGAAAGTAAAGATGTGGGCATGAGCTACAGCATGAATCCATATGCCGGCTGTGAACACGGATGTATTTACTGCTATGCAAGAAATGTACACGAGTATTGGGGCTACAGCGCCGGCCTCGATTTTGAACGAAAGATCATCGTAAAAAAGAATGCACCCCAACTGCTGCGCAAATTCCTGCTTCACCCGAAATGGGATGCTACACCGATAATGCTTAGCGGCAATACAGATTGTTACCAGCCGGCCGAACAGAAATACAGGCTCACCCGCGGTCTCCTCGAAGTATGTAATGAATTCAACCAGCCCGTCGGCATACTCACCAAAAACTCCTGGATACTGAAGGATAAAGATGTATTGCAGGAAATGGGTAAAAAGAAGATCGTATCAGCCATGGTATCTATCACTTCATTCAATGAAGATCTGCGTCGTGTGATGGAACCCCGCACCACCACCGCATTGCAAAAACTGAAAGTGATCAATGAACTGAGCAAAGCAGGAGTACGGATGGGCATAATGATGGGCCCCATGATACCCGGCCTGAACGAACACGAAATGCAGCGCATCATGAAAGCGGCCGCAGACAATGGAGCTACTTTTACTGCCTATACCTTTATCAGGTTAAACGGAGCCATCAAATTCCTTTTTCACGATTGGTTGTATAAAAACTTCCCGGACAGGGCCGATAAGATCTGGCACCTCATCGAGCAAAGCCATGATGGAAAGGTAAACGATACCCGCTGGGGAGTACGGATGCGGGGAGAAGGAAACATTGCAGAGATGGTGGCGCAGCAATACAAGAAATACGGCAAACTCTACAAGATGAACGCAGAAGAATGGAGCCTTGACAGAAGTAAGTTCCAGGTACCGGGTGCACAGGGAAGGTTGTTCTGAATAACAGCCGCTATACACACCGGCTGGTTTTTTATGACAACTCTTTTATTGCTGAAGCCTTTTTTCAGCCATGTTTGTAAAACGAAGCAGCAGCGAATCACCGTTGTACATCTGCAGTGTATTGCCTTTGATCACATAACGGTTTACTTTTTCAAGATGACTGAAGTACAGGTTCTCCAATGGCTGCACACCTTCACAATACATTTTGGTGGAGAAGAGAGAGGAAAAGTTTATCGTATCACCATTCGTTTTCACCGTGCCGCCAAAAGCATTACAACCTCTATTGCCTCCGGCGCTGCTTTTTGCTTTGTCAAGCATCAGATAAGCTTTTCCATGAACAACCGTACTGCCAGAATCTGCAGCCACACTCTTCAATGTCCATTTTGTGCCGTATAAAGTTGATTGTGCCGGATGATTGTTTTTAAGAAAAAGGGCTGCAAGAAAAATAAAAGTACCGGCGCCTGTAAAAGTGATAAGTTTCATGTCTGTTGTTTTGTTGAACATGAAACTGATGACCCTACAGAAACCATTTCACACCAAAGCAGGAGGGCAAATAACTAAAATCTTGTTAAGGGTTATTACACCTTAATATAAATCTTCTTCTTATCCATCCACCAGCACACAGCCCACATCAGCAGGATTACAAAAACAGCATATGCAAGCGATCCGTTTTCAGCCGGCCCGGGAATATGGATCAATACCTTTTTGTAAAGCCAGTTCCATGGATTTACACCATCACCAAGCCGGATAAGGCCCAACGCACGGGGCAGAAAACCACTCAGTGCAAAAACGAATAATGCATTTTTACCAAACACATCAAAGAAACGGGCAATACCCCCTCTTACTCCTTTGAATTCGATCATCCATATCATCGTTGCGATAGTAATAGTAGCAAGCCCGGTGGTATAAACAGTATATGAACTGGTCCAGATTTTCTTATTGATCGGAAAAACAGTATCCCAGCAAAAGCCGGTCACAAGCATGGCAACACCCGCAACAAAAAGCCCCGTCAGCATCTCGTGGTTTTTCCCTTTCTTTTGAATGTAATCGCCAACGATATACCCAAAGATTACCTGAACAATGGCTGCAACAGTACTGGAAATCCCCTCGTAATCGAAGTAAAATACTTTTCCATCCACTTTATCAATATGCAGCATATGTGATTTTCCCAACAGGGCAATATCAGCATCACGGCCAAAATAACCGGTCATGCTGAATGGGTCGCGGGCATCACCCAGCAACAGGCAAATGGCCCAGTAAAGCAGGAGCATGGCCAGGCCCAACGCAAAAGCCCCCCTTACTTTGAAATAATAAACAATGACGGAAGCAAAAAAATAGCATAAAGCGATCCGCTGAAGCACCCCGGTGATCCTTACACCCTGGGCATTTCCCAATGTGTCCGTCCATGCCCACTGTTTGAATACAAGTTGATCACCCTGCCAGGTAAAGAAGGGGCTCCAGTTGAGAAACAGGCCAATAAGAAAAATAAGGGCACTGCGCTTCAGCACCTTACTCCAGAAAACCTTGTCGCCGGCCACCTCCAGCCGCGGCATTACAAAAGACATCGCATTACCAACAGCAAACAGGAAAAACGGAAACACAAGGTCGGTGGGGGTCAGCCCATGCCAGTCAGCATGCTTTAGCGGGGGATAAATATGCGACCATGTACCCGGGTTGTTTACAAGTATCATGAGGCAAACAGTGGCACCTCTGAATACATCAAGTGAATAAAAACGTTGTTGACCCACAAGAGTTGTTTTCCGGATGAAGATAAAAGAAAGTTAGACAACTGCTGAAGACCCTGTATTGACTGATAAACCGATGGCTTACGATGGTGCCGGATAGCCCCGATTGGATGGTATCATGGTCATTTTTAATGGCATGCGGTGCACCGGTAAAGGAATTTGGTAATCAGCACCGGAAACACCGGCTTTCACCCGGCTGTTTTTTATCAACTTATGGGGGTAAATCCTTCAAAATCTGTGCATTTTATTCTCCTTCCAGTCACATCTTCGCCTATATTTGCAGGCAATTGAAAGAGGGGTTTCTAAAAACCCACGATCTTCTTGTTTAATATATTGAAAGTCAGCACAATTACTAATTTTCCTGTGACTGACCTGGCGAAGCCCTGCAAAAACAAAAACCTTGAGCAAAAAGTGGCTGGCCGTGTATACACGGCCAAGATGGGAAAAGAAAGTCTTTCAGCTATTGGCAGAAAAAGGATTTGAGGCCTACTGCCCGCTCAACAAGGTTCGTCGCAAATGGAGCGACCGGGTAAAAGTGGTACAGGAGCCATTATTTAAGTCGTACGTTTTTGTCAGGATCGGGGATAAGGAAAGGTCATCGGTAAGATTGATCAGCGGCACCATCAACTTTGTATACTGGAATGGAAAGCCGGCCGTGATAAAAGAAAAAGAGATCAGCGCCATCAAACGCTTCCTTGATGAACATGAAAATGTGGAAGTACGGCAAACACCCCTCAAGGTAAATGAACGGGTACGGGTTACCAACGGCACCCTGATGGACCAGGAGGGCAAAGTGCTGGCCATCCGCCGCAAAACAGTGCAGGTGGCTATAGATAGTCTCGGCTATACTTTGATAGCACATATTGACAGAACTAAATTAACTTCGGTAACGGCCCGGTAAAACCGGACTTGCCTGTGGTCCGCATCATACACAAACTGTAGAGTCAATGAAATTTCTCAGCATTCTCCTGTTTTTTTGCCTTCCGATTTGGTTTTTTTCCTGCAAACCGCAACAGAAAATTCCTTACTACCTGGATAATGTTACCGATACCACAGGAAAAGGTGTTGTAAAAATTCCGGAGATAAAGATCCAGAAGGGAGATATCCTCTCCATCCAGATTTACAGCCTTAGCACAAAGCCAGAGATTGACCAGTTGTACAACCTTCCCGCTCCCCCGGCAGGTATCACAGCGGCAAACCCGGCAACCGCCGGCTATCTCGTAGATAACAGTGGCAATATTGAGCATCACCGCCTCGGTGTTTTTCATGCTGAGGGAATGACCAAAGCCGAACTGGCCGCCGAAGTGAAGAAAAGACTTACCCAGCCCGTTGAACTGCTTACAGGCCCTACGGTAATTATCCGCTATCTCAATTTCCGCGTTACCGTGCTTGGCCAGGTGGGCCAGGAGGGGGCGGTAAGTGTGCCGGGCGAAAGGCTTACCGTATTAGAAGCCATAGGGCTTGCCGGAGGTATTACAGACTATGGCAGAAAGGATAATGTAAAAATATTCAGGGAGGCCAATGGTCAGCGTGAAACTGGCATTATTGACCTTTCAGCAAAAGATTTTTTTGATTCTCCCTATTATAACCTGCAGCAAAATGATGTGGTGATCATTGAGCCGACAAAACAACGCCAGAAGGAAGCAGATCAGCAACGGACTTTCCAGAAAGTTACGATCGGACTTTCACTGGTGGCAGCGGCGGCCACACTGGCAAACATCTTTATCAGGTGATCTGCCTGCTTATCCAACAAGAAATTTTTTAAATGCAAGAGAAAACATCCCCTTCGAATTATATAAGTGAAAACAGGAGAGAACTCTGGAATCTCAGTTTCAGGGATCTCTTTTACAAATACGTTCGGTTTATTCCGGTGTTTGTAGTATCTGTTGCATTTGCACTGCTGGTGGCCTTCCTGTACCTGCGCTATACCGTGCCTGTCTACGGAGTGGGTGGCACAATGATCATAAAAAGCGAACAGCAAAATTCACGGGCCGATAAAGTAGATATCCTTCTTGAGAATACCAGCAACGTTAACCTTCAAAATGAAATGGAAATATTGCGCTCCCGTCCGCTGATGCAGCGGGTGGTGGATAGTCTCAATCTCCAGTTCACCTACTACGTAAAAGGGAAGATCAAAACAGTAAATATTTATAAGCAGGGCCCTTTTATAATAAAGGCATTGCAATTGAATGATTCCAACGCCAGTTTTTCTATTAAGGTAAAATTTGCAGATAGAAACCAGTTCCGGGTGAATGATGACCCTAAACTGTACAGCTATAATTCAGAAGTAAAAACACCGGCCGGAACATTTATTTTCCTCAATACAGGATACACTGCTGCTTCGAACGATTACAATGTTACCTGGCAACCAACTACAGTAGTTGCCGGTATATATGCCGGAAGTATTGGTATTGTACCCAAAACACCGGGAACAGGTTTGCTTGCTGTTGGTATGCGCACCTACAATCCATTTCTCGGTGCAGATGTGATCAATAAACTGATGGAGGAATACAGTAAGTACAGCATCGAACAGAATATTAAATCCTCCGACCAGATACTGGGCTTCATTAACCCAAGGTTGATAGAATATGAAAGAAAACTGGATAGCGTGGAGGCGCTTGCACTCAATTTTCAAACCCGGTATAACCTTATCGATGCAGAAGTGCAGCAGCAGGAATATTTTCAGCTAATCAGTGATGCAGACAAGGCCACAAACGAACAAACCCTGAGGCTGAACGTGTCATCCATGATTGATGATTACCTGGCAGACAAAAAAAATGACACCAAGAAGGTGATCGTTCCCTCTTCACTCGGATTACCCGATGAAACATTGAATTCCCTTGTTACTTCTTACAACAAAGCACA
Organism: Chitinophagaceae bacterium; assembly: GCA_016787125.1. Taxonomy (GTDB): domain Bacteria; phylum Bacteroidota; class Bacteroidia; order Chitinophagales; family Chitinophagaceae; genus JJ008. Next base: position 29,095 of record JAEUVM010000489.1, read on the forward strand.
GATAGACCGTCAGCAATTACTCGAAGCCAATGTGCCTCAGGCAAACCCAGCAGTACAGGAAGCTACAAAGCTGGTTGAACAATTACGGGTGAGTATCAGGGAAAATCTCAGAAACATTAAAAACTCCGCACTTTCCCTGAAAGCTGATTATGTTCGCAGAAGCCGCATTGGCGAAGATCAGCTCAGGGCTATGCCCGCCAAAGTAAAAGACCTGGCCCAGTTGAAATTACAGGTAGACCGGGTGCAGGAATTGTATAAACTTCTCCAGGCAAAGCGGGAAGAAACGGAGATCAAAAAAGCATCCACTCTTTCCAACTCCGGTATCGTAGACAGGGCCTATCCCAGTCCCAAGCCGATCAAGCCCAATCGCAAAATGATACAGGTACTGGCCGTTCTCGTAGGTCTTGCCATACCAGCTTTATACATTTTTGCAGCAGAAGTACTCAACGATAAAATCACCACCCGCTACGATATTGAGAAATTGACGGAAACACCGATACTTGGCGAGATCGGGCATTCTTACACCGAGAAAGTAATGGTGGTAAACAAAACCACCCGCAGCATGGTGGCCGAACAATTCCGTATCATCCGCTCAAACCTTCAATACGTACTGAACAAAAAAGAAAAAGCCACGATACTCGTCACCTCCTCATTCAGCGGCGAAGGAAAATCTTATGTAAGCACCAACATGGGGGCTGTACTGGCCCTCGCAGGCAAAAAGACCGTCATTCTTGAATTTGATATACGCAAACCAAAAGTATTGTCAGGGCTGGGTGTGCCAAAAGGTCCGGGTATTACCAACTTTCTTATTGGCAAGGCAGAGAATCTCAATGATATCATCCGCCCTGTGCCTGAACATGAAAACCTCTTTGTACTGGGTTGCGGTCCCATACCTCCGAACCCTTCCGAACTGCTGCTCGACCCGCGGCTCGATGAAATGTTTGATTGGCTCAAACAACATTTCGACATCGTACTGGTGGATACAGCACCGGTAGGAATGGTGAGTGATGCGATGACATTGAGTAAATATGCTGACTGTACCCTTTATCTCGTACGCCAGGGGCACACATTCAAAAAGCAGGTAGCCCTTATCGATGAATTTCATAAAGAGAGCAGGCTGCCGAAACTTTCCATTATCATTAATGATGTTAAGCTCAAGCCTGGCTATGGCTACTATGGCTATGGCCGGTATGGGTATGGCTATGGCTACGGTTATGGCAGCTATTATGAAGAAGAAACACCACCCCATAACTTGTTTGAAAGAATGCTGAATAAGCTCGATATCAGACGCCTCTTCAGAAAATCACGCAAAAAATAAAATCAATCTCCACCCATGAGGGTTTTAGTCACCGGCGGTGCTGGGTTTATCGGATCCAACCTGGCCACTGCGTTATTACAAGACGAAAGAGTGTCGTATGTGCGGGTAATGGATAACCTCGCCACCGGCAGTATCGATAATATAAATGAGATGCTGGGTGATTCCCGGTTTGAATTCATGGAGGGTGACATCCGCAATTATAATGATTGCCTCACCGCCTGTGAAGGAATTGACCTGATCTCTCACCAGGCTGCCCTGGGCTCTGTACCTCGCTCCATCAATGATCCGCTCACTACCAATAATGTAAACATCACCGGAACGCTGAACGTTTTCACAGCGGCCAAAGAAAAAGAGATCAGGCGCATTATTTATGCCGCCAGTTCTTCCACTTATGGCGATCATCCGGGTTTGCCCAAAATAGAAGACAGGATCGGCAATCCTTTATCTCCATATGCCGTAACAAAATATGTGAATGAA
>JAEUVM010000182.1 GCA_016787125.1 Chitinophagaceae bacterium
GGCAAATTGTTTCTTCCTGCGTACACTCACGTAGGCTTTCTTGGGGGCCAGCTCCACATCTTTACCAAGCTTGTTTATCTCCGCCATTATTTTATCATACCAGGGCTTCAGGTTTTCTTTGCCTTTGTATTGTTCTGCCACCAGGTCGTCGCTGTTTTCTGCAGCTCCTGCATGACTTTGTTTGGCAAAATGCACCACCACATTTGCATTGCCGTGGGTGAAGCCATGTTTCCCTTTTAAAAAGCTTACCAGCTCACCATGTTTGGCGAAGCCGCTTTTGTTTACAATGGTAATCCACTCATTGAGTTTCTTTCCGGTGTTCTTTTCAATATTGGCGATCTGTGTTTGTGTGGCTTTGTCAATAGATTCTGTTCCCATGTTACTTGTGTTTATGGCCGGCATGATACCAGCTCGTTTTATATGTAATGTTGGTTCAGCATACGAGCAAATCCGTTTGCAGCAGATTAAAGTCAGGTGTCATCAATTGCATTTACTTACCGCCACACCATACGGATACACTTTAGCCAGCATGATCTTTGCTTTTACTGCCGGATCATCCTGCATAAACTGCTGTGCTTCCCTTTCATCTTTTGCATTGAAGATCACCAGCCCTTTCATTTCCGGGTCGTTGAGCGGGAGATCCATCCGGCCGGCCAGTATTACCACACCTTCTTCTTTCTTCTTCAATAACCGCTGGAAATGTTCACCCACCACAGCCTGGTCTGCAGGCGTCCAGTTGGCCTCAGTCGTGAATTTTTCTGCCAATGTCAGCACACCGAGCCATTGGCGGTTTTTGGTTTTAGTGCTGTCTTGTGCAAAAGCCTGTACGCTGACAAAAAGTATCAGCAGGAAAATAATTCGCTTCATACAGTATTATTTTTTCTTACGGCTGTCCTTCAGGTTGTTTTCATACATGCTGATGTAGTCTTCCACAGTGATCTTTGATGCCAGTTCACCGATCAGGTCAAATGGAATATCTGCCGGGTTCTTGTAGCGGATACAGCTTTTGCCCATATCCAGTTTTTTAGGAGAGGCTTTTGCATGAGCCTCCTGGAACCATTTCAGCAGCTTTGGGTCGGCATAAATTCCCATGTGATAAAGATTGATGGAATTCTTTTGCGAAGCAAGTCCCATAAAAGGCAGCGGGTC
>JAEUVM010000183.1 GCA_016787125.1 Chitinophagaceae bacterium
GGTGACCGTGTATGGCTCGATGCTGATGGCGATGGCGTGCAGGAAGCAGGTGAGCCTGGTGTTTCTGATGTTCTCGTTACCCTGTACAACAGCAGCGGTGTGGCAGTAGCCAGCACTTATACAGATGCAAACGGCTTCTACCTCTTTACCAATGTTGCTCCCGGTTCTTATACAGTAGGAGTGAGCCTTCCGCCGGCAATGGTATTTACCACCAATACCGGTGCAGTAAGCGTTGCCACCAACAGCGACGTTAATCCTGCCAATGGAAGAACGGCTTCCTTTACTGTAAATGCCGGCGACCAGATCCGCTATGTGGATGCCGGTATCAAACCGCAGGTTTCAACCAACGCCAGCGTAGGCGACTTTGTATGGAATGATCTTAATAAAGATGGCGTGCAGGATGCCGGTGAGCCTGGTATTCCAGGTGTAACGGTAAGACTGGTAAATGCAACTACAAATACTGTAGTAGCCACCACCACCACCGACGCTAACGGATATTATATTTTCAATGATGTAACTCCCGGAAGCTACCAGGTGGAATTTGTAACACCTGCCGGATACACTGTTACCACTAAGCTGAACACAAGCCCGGTTACTTCCGGTACAGACAGTGATGTGGACGCCGGTACAGGACGTACAACTTCCTTTACACTGGCTGCAGGCCAGCGCATCACCAGCGTGGATGCCGGTTATTGGGTAACCACTGCTCCCGGTACTGCCAAACTCGGCGATCGTGTATGGCATGATGCCAATGAAAATGGCATCCAGGATGCGGGTGAGCCCAGTGTGGCAGGAGTTACCGTAACATTATATAATAGCGGCGGTACTGCAATCAAGCAGGCTACCACCAACCAGAATGGTAACTATCTCTTTACAGATCTCGCTGCAGGAAGCTATACTGTAGGTTTCAGCAACCTGCCTGACGGATATACTTTCACCCAACAGGGTCTTGGTACGGCTGCTACAGGCAGCGATGCTAACCCTGCTACTGGCAGAACAGGTACCGTAACCCTTGCTGCCGGACAAACCAACCTCGATGTGGATGCTGGTATCCGTTCTGCACAGGCCGGAACCGGTTCTCTTGGAAACAGGGTTTGGTATGATTTGAATAATAACGGTCTGCAGGATGCAGGTGAAGTAGGTGTACAGGGTGTAACGGTGGAATTGCTTGACGCTGCCGGCAACCCGGTAGATAAAGATCCGAATACTGCTGGTGTACAACCCACCACCACCACCACCAATGCACTGGGTGAATACCTTTTCACAGGTCTTGGAGCCGGTGAATACAGGGTGCGTTTTGGCACATTGCCTGCCGGATATGCGGTAGTGGCTAAGAATGCCGGTGCCAATCGTGAAATTGACAGTGATGGTAATGCGATCGCTTCCGGTACTTCCACCACAGATGTTATTACACTGGCGCAAAACCAGGACAGACTGGATATTGACCTTGGTATTTATAATTCAACTGCACCACTTGGTCAGTTGGGCGACCTGGTTTGGTTTGATGCTAATAATAATGGTCAGCAGGATGTTGGTGAGCAGGGTGTGCCTGGCGTTTCAGTTGCATTACTCAATGCAGCAGGAAATGTGATCAGCACTACTGTTACAGATAAAGATGGTTTGTACCGTTTTGTGAATCTTGCCAACGGTACCTATTATGTACGTTTCAGCAATCTGCCTGCTGGTTTCTCTTTCAGCCCTGCCAATTCAGGTGTTGATGCTACCGACAGCGATGCTGATCAGGGTACAGGTGTTACCGGTTCTTACACCATTGCCGGAAACTCAAACCTGACCGTTGATGCCGGTATTTATTCCACAAGAGCTGCCCTCGGAGATTATGTATGGTTTGATGCCGACAGTGATGGCACACAGGATGCGGGTGAAGCTGGTATTGCCGGTGTAACTGTAATACTGTATGATGCTAACAATACGGCTATAGCTTCTGCTATCACCGGTCAGAATGGTGCTTATTATTTCCCCAACCTGAATCCCGGTACTTATACTGTAGGCTTCAGCACTACTCCGGGCAAACTTGTATTCACCACTAAAGATGTGGTGGCTGCCGGTGATGCTGCTGACAGTGATGCTGACCCTGCCACTGGCAGAACAGGCAACTACACTTTGGCTGCCGGACAGGTAAACCGTACTGTGGATGCCGGTCTGAAACCCGTTATTCCTGCCTCTGTAGGCGATTATGTATGGTTTGATCTGAACAGGGACGGTCTGCAGGATGTTGATGAACCAGGTGTTGCAGGTGTACTGGTTACCCTGTACAATGCAGCCAATCAGCCAATCGGTTCTGCTGTAACAGATGGCAACGGTTACTACCTC
>JAEUVM010000214.1 GCA_016787125.1 Chitinophagaceae bacterium
CATTACCGGCCTTCAAGTTGTAAATTTGCCCACAAAACAATCGGCAGGATGAATATTGTAAACCGGATTAAATCGCTTTGTGCCAGGGAATTAAAGTCACTCTACGGACAGGATTTTGCTGAAAAAGACCTTACCATCAATAGCACCAAACCCGAATTTGAGGGCGATTACACCCTCGTTCTCTTCACGTTTGTAAAACAACTGAAAAAATCGCCCGAGCAACTCGGTGCCGAAATCGGGGAAGCCCTGGTAAAAGCCGACCCCGCCCTTATCAGCAGTTATAATGTGATCAAAGGATTTCTGAACCTGGTGATAGCCGACAACTACTGGATCTCTTTCCTGCAGGATAATTATTCCAACAAAAAACCCGCCGCCCAACCCGCCAACGGGGAGAAAGTGATGGTGGAATATTCCTCACCCAACACTAACAAGCCACTGCACATGGGCCACCTGCGGAATATTTTCCTGGGATGGAGCGTGGCCGAGATCATGAAATACAACGGCAACACCGTTTACAAAACCTGTATCTCCAACGACCGCGGCATCCATATCTGCAAAAGCATGGTGACCTGGCAACTGTTTGCCAATGGTGCCACACCCGAAAGCACCGGCATCAAGGGCGATCATTTTGTGGGCGATTACTATGTACGTTTTGGCGAAGAACATAAGAAACAAATGGCCGAACTGCAGGCCGGTGGCATGAGTAAAGACGAAGCTGAAAAGCAGGCCCCCATCATGAAAGCTGCACAGCAAATGCTGGTGGATTGGGAAGCAGGCAAACCTGAAGTGATTGAGCTTTGGCAAAAAATGAATAGCTGGGTGTACAGCGGTTTTGATATCACCTACAAACGTATCGGCGCCGACTTTGATAAACTGTATTATGAAAGCAACACCTATCTCCTCGGGAAAAAAGCGGTGGAAGACGGGCTGGCAAAAAATGTTTTCTTTAAAAAAGAAGACGGCAGCGTGTGGATAGACCTTACCGCCGACGGACTGGATGAAAAAGTGGTGCAGCGTAAAGACGGCACCGCTGTGTACATCACACAGGATATCGGACTCGCCGAGCAAAAACAGGAAGAGTTTGGCTGCAAACAAAGTATCTACGTGGTGGCTGATGAACAGAACTACCACTTCAAGGTACTGAAGCTGATCTGTGAGAAACTCGGCATTGCCGGCGCAGATGGTATCTATCACCTTAGTTACGGCATGGTGGAACTTCCCTCCGGCCGGATGAAAACAAGGGAAGGCACCGTGGTGGATGCCGACGACCTGGTGGAGGAAATGGTAAAAGTGGCTGCGCAAAAAACAGAAGAACTTGGCAAAGTAAAAGACTTCACTCCCGAAGAACTGAAAACCTTGTACGACACCCTCGCCATCGGTGCCTTAAAATTTTTCCTGCTGCGGGTGGACCCGAAAAAGCGGATGATCTTCAACCCCGAAGAATCAATAGACTTTCATGGCTTCACAGGGCCCTTTGTACAATACACTCATGCCAGGATAAAAGCAATATTGAGAAAGCAAGCTGCGGGTAATGAGTTGCGGGTTACGGGCGGGTTGATGAAAGCAGAAAAGTCGCTCATCGTTTTGCTGGAACAATACCCGGTGATACTGGAACAGGCAGTGATGGAACACAATCCTTCTGTGATCGCTATTTATGTATTCAATCTTGCCAAATCATTCAACACCTTCTATGCAGAACTTTCTGTATTGAATGCCGAAACGGAAGAAAAGAAACAACTCCGCCTCATGCTGTCTGAAATGACC
>JAEUVM010000244.1 GCA_016787125.1 Chitinophagaceae bacterium
ACTGGCCTTCATCATGGCTGTGAAATCAAGGGGTATCCATCTCTCCCAATATCCGCGGCTTTTCAAAACGATCGCTTCCTATTTCTTCAAACACCCGCGGGAATTTATCATCCCGCCAAAAGAGATACCCGGCCCGGTGTACAAGCCGTTGGGTAAATGATGGCAGATGCTGTTCTGTCAGTGTATTTCTTATTCCGGCTCGGTGAAGAGGTATCTTTCATCAAATTCCAGCGCTGAATCAAGCAGCATTTTCCTGTATTCGTCCATAAAGGTTTTTTGGTGATGATGTGCTTCCTGGTTTATAATATAGCGGATGGCCTGTTCGGTATGACGTTTGGAGCAGGAGAAAGCAGCAAAGCCTCCCTGCCATTCGAATGGGGAGCCGCTTACAGCTTTTATCCATTTGCTGGTTTCGGTCTTGATGTTTTGCACAAGAGCGGAAAGCGCCTGTGTGGGATGCAATCCTATCAGGATATGAATATGATCGGGCATGGAGTTTACCTGGAGCATTTTGTGTTTGTTTTGTTGCACAATGCCGGTGGTAAATTGATGGAGGCGTTCTTTCCATTCTTTTTGGATAAGGGCTTTGCGGTATTTGACGGCAAATACGATATGTATCTGCAACTGCGTGTAGGTGTTTGCCATGGGCACGGATAGGGTTTAAATGAGATTTCAATGATACGTTTATTTAGCATAAAAATTTGCCAATGATAAAATTAATTTTCCGATAAGCACCAGGTGTCCCGCTGGGACACTGCCCGACTCCGCCAATCTTGGCTACCGACGAGATGTCCCGATGGGACATGATGCATTCCCACCGACGAGATGTCCCGATGGGACATAATACATTCCCACCGACGAGATGTCCCGATGGGACATAATACATCCTACCGACGAGATGTCCCGATGGGACATGATACGGCCTCCGCCAACAGTGGCTTCCTGTGAAATGTTCCGGAGACACCAATTCCCCCGCAAGCAATATCTTAGCAGCAAATACAACCCATGCAACCGATCATAGAATGTGTGCCCAACTTCAGCGAGGGCAATGACCTGAACATCATCAAACAGATAACTGACCAGGTGGAGGCGGTGGAAGGCGTTCGTCTGCTGAATGCAGATCCCGGTAAAGCCACTAACCGCACCGTGGTGACGTTCGTCGGCCATCCCGAAGCGGTGATCGAAGCGGCCTTCCGGGCTATTCAGAAAGCAGGTGAACTGATTGACATGACCAAACACAAAGGCGAACATCCCCGCATGGGTGCCACTGATGTTTGTCCGCTGATTCCTATCGCCGGCATCAGCATGGAAGAAACAGCAAAGTATGCACAGCGACTGGCAGAACGGGTGGGTACTGCATTACAAATACCCGTTTACTTATATGAAGCGGCGCAGCCGGATAAAACCCGCAGCAACCTGTCCATTATCAGAGCAGGGGAGTACGAAGGCTTTTTTAAAAAGATAACACAACCGGAATGGAAGCCCGATTTCGGTCCTGCCGTTTTTGATGCCAAACGCGGCGCTACCGTAATCGGCGCCCGTGATTTCCTGGTGGCGTATAATGTAAATCTCAACACCACATCCGTACGAAGGGCGAATGCCGTGGCCTTCGATGTACGGGAAGCCGGCAGAAAGATAAAAGATGATAACGGAGAGATGATAACTGTTCCCGGCAGCCTTAAAGCCGTAAAAGCCATCGGCTGGTATATAGAAGAATATGGCGTGGCGCAGATCTCCATGAACCTGACGAACATTAACACCACTCCGGTGCACATCGCCTTTGATGAAGTATGTAAGAAAGCAGATGCAAGAGGCATACGGGTGACGGGCAGCGAACTGGTAGGACTGGTACCGCTGAAATCACTCACCGATGCAGGTAAATATTTTTTACAAAAACAAAAAAGATCGACCGGTGTATCGGAGAAAGAATTGATCAAGATAGCTGTGAAGTCGATGGGACTGGATGAACTGGCCCCCTTCAAACCGGAAGAACGCATCATCGAATACCTGCTGCGCAATAAGGCTGACAGCAAACTGGTTGGTATGACCTTGTCCGACTTTGCCGATGAAACCGCCAGTGAAAGT
>JAEUVM010000255.1 GCA_016787125.1 Chitinophagaceae bacterium
ACCGTTTGGGTGGAGTTCTGTACATAAGATACGTTGTCTGTGGTGAACGGTGAGTATAATCCCAGTTTGCTGTTGGGTATCTGCGATTGTGCCACCGCCTCACTCAGCAGGAAATCCTGGAATCTGCTGTAGTATGCATATACATCCACCAGCAGTTTCTTTCCTATGATCCCCTTGTAACCTATTTCATAAGATTTAACTGTTTCGGGCTTTACTTCTTTGTAAACAGCCCTAACAAGGCGGCTTGAATCAGCCGGTGTGCCTGCACGGTAAGCCAGTACGCTGGCAGCTGTATAACCGGGCCTTGTTGAATTAAGTTTATAATAGCTCTGGAATTCAGGCAGACATCCGATAAGGTAGCTGCTTCCTCCGCCAAGACGCAGACTGATATACTGGTTTTGGTTAGAGGGAAAACGGTAAGCTGTCTGGTATGAAAGACGGATATTATTATCCCGGGCCACTTTGATCACAGCAGCCACACGGGGAGTGAATTTGCCTTCGAAGTTGGTTTGCTTATCATAACGTCCTGATGCGATCAGCGTCAGCACATCGTTGATCAGCTTCTTCTTCAACTGCACATATCCACCATACTCGTTTACACGGATAATCTGTGCAGTATCAGAGAAAATTGTTCCCTGTGAGTTCATTGCCCACTGCTTCCAGTTGGCACCTGCAAGTACTTCCACTACATTGGAGAATCCGGCAGCATCAGAAATGTTTATCTGTCCTTCAGCAGCATAGAGGTCTGACTTATCGAGGAATTTAGCGCCACCAGGTTTGTTTACGGGTGTGGCTTTGATGATCCTGGCGGCTTCATTAAACTGGGGTGTACCGGGAATCAGCCTGCCTACATCAGCAGCAGCACGGGCAGCAGTATGAAGCTGAATATCGCTCAATGCACCGGCAGACTGGCGGCGGCCTTCAGAGTAATTCAGGATATACTGGGGAAACCAGGAACCTGCGATAGCAGTAAGGCTGCTTGAGTTTACGCTGGGTTTGTAGGCCTCATTTACAAATGAACCTACTGCATCACCGATATAAGAATCACCGGCATTTTCCTGGGTGGTATAACCACGCAGCATCCAGTTTTTGGCTTTGAACTCCAGTTTATGCTGTGCCATTTTGAAGTTGCGCAGCGAATAACGGTTAGCACCTGTATATACAGTGGTACCGGTACCGAAATAAGTATTGAAAGATGCTTCTATTTTATCCTTGATATTCCAATGGATACCGCCATTCAATTTAACGTTGAGGGTATTATAATCCACCAGGTCTTCTTCATTGTAACCGGTACGGGTTACATTATTATTATTTCCGAGGTAATTTCTGGTAAGGGCCAGGTACATCGGTGCATACAACTGTGCCGCCGGCTGTATCGCTGCGGGAAAAAGTCCTACATATCCGGCTACTTGTGCATTGGAGGGATAAAGTGGGTTGCCTATAGCACTAAAGTAAGTGTTCGCTGTTGCCTGAAGGTTTGCCAGGCCGCCGCTTTGTGCAAGTACAGTGGCGTTAATACCAGAACTGAGCAGTGCTGTAAGCTGTGCCAGGTTTACACTGGTTTCATCACCATACACATTCACACCGTTGAAGTTGGGGTCATTGAAGCGGTTTCCGCCGATTACCTTGCTCAGAATACCGATCTGGGCTTTATTGCGGTAATC
>JAEUVM010000349.1 GCA_016787125.1 Chitinophagaceae bacterium
GCCTCTTCACCCACTTTCTGCGCCACTTTATTTATTCCGGCAGCAAATAAAGCGGATGTGTACGAACCTGGTGCATTGTTCTCCTTTCGGCTTTGAATTGTCTCTTCCAGTTTTGCAAGCGAAAACCCGGAGTTGGTTTCGGCAAAACAGGTGTCTTTTCCTGTGTGACAAACGGGACCCTGTGGCACCACCCGTATCAACAATGTATCATTATCACAATCCGGTAGTATTTTTTTTATCAAAAGAAAATTACCAGAAGTTTCTCCTTTGGTCCAGAGTCTTTTCTTAGTGCGGCTGTAAAAAGTCACTTTACCACTATCCTCGGATATTTTCAGCGCTTCTTCGTTCATAAAACCAAGCATAAGCACTGTTTGTGTGAAATGATCCTGTACGATCACCGGTATAAGACTATCCTGGTATTTAGAAAAGTCGGGTTTCATAGCTGCTGTTTTGATTATAATCGAACCTGTATTCCGTTTTCATGCAAATGTTTTTTCAGCTGCGAAATTTCTATTTCCCTGAAATGAAAGATACTGGCGGCCAATGCCGCATCTGCCCCGCCATCTTTCAATACTGACACAAAATGGTCCAGAGAGCCGCCACCACCCGACGCAATCACCGGAATAGGTACGGCCTGCGATACTTCTGCTGTTAATGCATTGGCAAAACCTTCTTTAGTGCCATCATTCTCCATCGAGGTAAGCAATATCTCACCTGCACCACGGCCCGCCAGTTCTTTTGACCACTCCAACACATCAAGTTGTGTTGCATTCCGGCCGCCATGTGTTACGACATACCATTTATCATTCAAATATTTTGCATCCACGGCGGCAACAATACACTGGCTTCCAAATTCAGCAGCCAGCCTGTCTATTAGCGAAGGGTTATTTACAGCAGCGGTATTAACCGAAATTTTATCTGCACCGTTTTCAAGCAATAATCTTACATCATCTGCTGACCGTATTCCGCCACCTACAGTAAACGGTATGTTAATATGCATAGCTATATCCCTTACAAGTTTGACAAGCGTTTTCCTGTTTTCAGTAGTGGCCGTGATATCTAAAAACACCAGTTCGTCAGCACCTTCATCGCAATAGCGAACTGCCAGTTCAATGGGGTCGCCCGCATCCCTCAGTTCAACGAAGTTGATGCCTTTGACTGTACGGCCGTCTTTGATATCCAAACAGGGTATGATGCGTTTAGTAAGCATATCAGGCAAACTGTTCCAGTTCTTTTAAGGTTATTTTATTTTCATAAATGGCTTTACCGATGATAGCGCCGGCGCAACCGTCCTCTCTTAGTTTGCGCAGGTGCTCTGTTTCTGCAATACCACCGCTTGCAATCAAATCAACAGAAGGGTGCTCATTCATCAGTTTTCGGTAGAGATCAAATGCCGGGCCTGTCAACAAGCCATCTTTGCTGATATCAGTGCAAAAAAACTGCCTGACACCTTTTCTTTTATAGCGTTCAAACAATTCAGTCGCAGTAACCCCTGATGTTTTTGTCCAGCCCCTGGTGGCCACTTTTCCATCTCTTACATCTGCGGCAATGATGAACCGGTCCGGCCCAAAAGCCAGCAGCCACTCAGATAAGATTTGTTCGTCGGTAACAGCCATGCTGCCAATAGTGGCATAAGCTGCACCGGAGTTGAATGTTATTGACAAGTTTTCTGTTGTACTGATACCGCCACTAAAGTCTGTAGTGAGGTTAGTATGCCCGGCAATCCTTTCCAGCACTTTCCAGTTTTTAACCCGTCCTTCCCGGGCCCCGTCGAGATCAACCAGGTGAAGACGTTTTATGCCCGCTCCTTCAAAGGTCTGCGCCACTTCGAGCGGGTTTTCGTTATACACTTTCATTTGTGTGTAATCACCTTTTGTAAGACGTACACACTTTCCATCAATAATATCTATGGCAGGGATGATTGTCATATTCAGATACTCAGGAAGTTTTCAAGAATTTGTTTACCAGCAGCGGCGCTTTTCTCCGGATGAAATTGAACCCCGTAGAAATTATTTTTTTGCATGGCAGAGCAATAAGACACGCCATATTCAGTGCTGCTGATGCTGTATGGATTTTCAGCAGCATAATAGCTGTGAACAAAATAACAGTAGCTGTTCTCATTTACCCCGTCAAACAGTTGGCCACGAAGTCCGCTGATGGTGTTCCATCCTACCTGTGGCACTTTCAGGTGGTTGTTTGCCGGCTTGAAGCGTTTTATCAATACGTCGTCGAACACATTCAGGCAGGAAGTGTCATTTTCTTCAGAGTGTGCACAAAGCAACTGCATGCCAAGGCAGATTCCCAATACCGGTTGAATGAGGTTTGTTATCACTTTATCAAGCCCCCTGTCTTTAAGATAGTTCATGGCGGTACTGGCTTCGCCCACACCAGGGAAAATTACTTTAGCGGCAGCTTGTATCTCCGCAGGGTCGTCGCTTACCATTGCATTTACACCGCTTCTTTGCAGGGCAAAGAGCACTGATTGAATATTGCCAGCGTTATATTTTATAATAACCACACTCATTATAAAGTCCCTTTGGTGGTGGGGATAAAAGGGTTGTCAGCATCTCTTTTTACAGCCGCTTTTATAGCACGGGCCAATGCCTTGAATATAGATTCGATCTTGTGATGTTCATTATCGCCTTCTGCCTTTATATTCAGATTGCACTTCGCTGCGTCTGAAAATGATTTGAAAAAGTGATAAAACATCTCTGTTGGCATATCACCGATCTTTTCCCGGCTGAATGCAGCATCCCATACCAGCCAGCTCCGGCCACCGAAATCTATCGACACTGTGGCAAGACAATCATCCATAGGCAATACAAAACCGTACCGCTCAATCCCGCTTTTATTCCCAAGCGCTTTATATATTGCCTCGCCTAATGTAATAGCTGTATCTTCT
>JAEUVM010000350.1 GCA_016787125.1 Chitinophagaceae bacterium
GTTTTGCACATGCCACAGTTGCCGGATACTTTGAATGATTCAGTAGTGGCCTGGGCAGCAGCACCATAGGTGAAGGCTATACAGCAGACAGCCAGTGAGAACAATTTTATAGATTTCATGATTATTCGTTTTGAAATTCAATTAATAATAAGTGCAGAAAAAACGGGCAAAGGTTGCCCACCTATCATCAGATGATGACCTGTGAATCTCAAATGCGGAATACATTATTGCGCAGGTAAGTATCCTGTGCCGATAACAGAGGCGGGGAATGATTGTGAAAATGCCGCTGGTCTTCTGTATTAGATACCGGTGCGGCTATAAATGAAGATGGTACGATCTCTAAGGGCTCAAGTGCGGTAAGACTGAAAGCAAGGGCAGCGGTAGTGCTCTGGTCTACGGCTAGTTTTACCACCGTCACCTCGTCGCGGCAGCAACCGTTTGACTCATGGGTTTCCATACCGCAAAGACCGCATACCTCTGTTTCTGTTTCAAAAAAATGAACGGAAGCCAGCCGCTCCATACAATAATGCCTGTTAACAACAAACCCTGAGGTAAGGATGAAGTAACAGGCAAACGATATGAGCGCCAGCGCTTTTTTCATTACGATGTAAAGATAATCACTTTTTCCGATGAAATATACCACTCGTCATAAAGCCTTTACCCTTATGATTTAGTTCACAAAACCCCAGAAAATGCCAAATCGGATCTGCAGGCCGGGCAGCGGATAATCAGTGGCTACCAGGTTGTTATTGGTAAAACCAAATCCATTGAGCCCACGGGCCGTATTCAGGTTTTCGGCCCGCACAAATGCCTTAAACGGCCGGATACGGAAATGCACATAAGCAGATATATCCGGCAGCGGGTTGCTGATCGTTTTATCGTTCTGGTAAAAGAACCTTCCGAGCACGGGCGAATAATTATCGGCCTTGTACGGCGGCCGGTAACGTATTTCGGCACCCATCGCAATGTTCAGGTTTCTGAAACCCAGGTTTCCTTCATAACCGATCCGGTTGCGGGTGTAAATAGCCGGCAGGTTTACCTCAGCCTCCCCTATTCGTTGCTGGAAATATACTTCTGCATGCCAGTTCCAGCGTTTTCCAAGCTTTATCGTTTTTTCCACGGCCACCTGCAGTACATTAAACAGGGAAGATTCCTGCTTCAGTTTATAAAAGCTGGTGAGATAGGTATAGTTCGTTATCAGGTAATAGTGCCCCGTTACCCGGAAACGGAACGAAGGCAGATGGTAGGATATGAGTAAGTGTGTGTTATTTTCCTTTTTGAATGATTGAATGGCATTATCAAGATAAAAGCTGCTCCTGCTGTCGAAAATGAACGAAGGGGTGCGGTTTGCATTTTCAAAACCAAGGCGCAGACTGCCGATCTTTTTTCCCAGCGATCTTTCCAACGCAATATGCACATCAAAATCACCGGCATTGAACCCGGTAAAATAAAGGTTTCCATAAGCTTCGATATTCCAAAGCTGATTGCGGGTCCGGTTGCGGTATTCGGCATGGCCAAAGCTGTTGAAGAAACTTGTTTTACCGGAAGACAGTTTTCCCGAAATCGTTTGTATGGTCAGTCCGATCCGGATAAACTGAAGCAGGTTCTTCGCATCCGGGTACTGGTAAATGGAAAAATCATTGGTGAGCATTCTCCATTCTTCCCTGAACACCAATGTGTCGGTGGGTTTGCGAAGCGTGGTATCATACCGGTCCTTATAATAAATTGAATCGCCGACATTATCCCTGAATTCATACTTACCCAGGTCGTACCGTAATGTATGTTCAAAGCGGAGCCGGGGATAAAATAAAGGAACCACAGTTGAATCTGTAACCACGCTGTCTTTTTTCCCAAGGTCATATTGTTGCCTTAGCAGTGCAGAAAATTCGTTGTAACTGTTGCCCGTATTTATTTTAGTGCTGAAAAAGTTGGACGAGAATGCCTCATCTCCTCCGATATAGGTGGGAATATTGAAGCGGTCTTTGTAAACAGGGTTGTCAAGAATTTTCACCGTTGCTGTATCAAGGATACCTCCGTTTTCAGACGACTGCATCTTATTGCCCAGCAAAACCATGTAATTATTGTACCGCAGGTTTTTCGACTGGTATTTTGAAGTAAAGAGATAGTTGTTGTGATTCGTCTTCTGACTTTTGAAAAAACCGGGCCCGTTGATGAGACGGTAATTGAAAGAAAGGTTCCAATTGGGTTTTATGTTTTGTGTATGCAGCAATTCAATCAGTTGCTCCACCCTGCTGCCCAGCAGGTAATTGATCTCGGAATAGGGCTTGGTGGTGTTAAAAAAACGCACTTTGCTCATATTCCATTTGTACACATCAAAAGCATGAAAACCGGGGTCAAAACCCGACCGCAGCTCCGGCGAAAACAATAATGACCGTGTGGCATTGCCGGTATTACCTAAATAAATATGCGTGGCAGGAACGGGGTAACGACGGGTAAAATCATTCACCGATGAATCGAGCATATACGTACGGGCGGTATCAAGATACCGGAAACTGATATTGGTGGAATCTTCGGAATAATCCCGGTGGCGGAGGCTGTCTGTCTGCCCGGTTGAACCCATCGAACTGCCCACCTGGCTGAAGCGGTTCCGTACCCTGTTGAGCACCGGCTCCTGTGCATGGCTGATGACCGGTAAGAGGGTGACAACAATAAAGAACAGGTATGTAAATCTTTTTGCCAGGATGCGATTTATTTAAAACAAGCTAAACGGATGCAAAATAAAGGGGCAAAGGTAAACCCCTGCTTTTAAAACTGTTAATTAAAATACCTTTCTGTATTTATCGGTAATTGTAGCGGTAAAAATCACAATACTCTTCATCGCACAACAGGCGTCGCAGTACCGGGTGTTTCAGCACATCGGTATAATCCATCCACCGGCCATCCACTTTTATGTTGCGGTAAATAAGCCGCACGCCCTGGCTGTAATCCACCCACCAGTATACATGACCAGTATAAAGCGGTTGTATCGGCTTGCCATCCGTTTTGTGCCAGCCATAAATAGCCACCCTCTTTTCCCTTTTATCACGGCTCACGGCGCCGCTGATCACCACATCTTTTTTAATACCGGCAATGAGGCCTGCCCGGCCTTTTCGTTGCCCTTCGATGATCAGGTGATGATGGCACATAGTGGGTGTGCTGTCGCGGTAAGCATACATGGGCACCGGCTCCGGTTTTATCACAGCGGCCCGGTAAATATCATCCACCATTTTTTTGGTGGGCAAAAAACAATCAAAGCTATCGGCCACCTGTTGTGCCGCCAGCGGAGTGATGTTGATCCTTGCCCAGTCGTCGTTTGTACCAACGGATAAGTAATCGGGTGCCACATAAAAGACAGCTTCTATTTTTTTGCCGGAGGCTGAATCAACGATAAAAACCTTCACTGGCACAAAGCGGCAGAGAAAGGGTGGCAATCCATCACGTAATATCGTTTGCAAAGCCAGTGAATCCCGTTGCTGCCAGTTCATAGCAGCCGCCTGTTTGTAAAATAAGCTGCCGGTATGTTCGCCGCTATTCTTTTTTACGGGTAAATGAAAAACGGGGCGGCATCCAGCCAGCACAGCCAGTATCATTATCCATTTTAATGACGGCATACCGGCAAGTTAAAGATTGTGTGCGGGTAAATCAGCGCTGAATGATGAATTTTACCTGTTGTAAAGAACGGTCGTGCTGCAATCGCAAAATATACACACCGGAAGGAAGCATCATATCCGGCAGGTTGTACACCGATTGGCCCTGCTGCAGCACTGATGAATAGTTTATTTTACCGGCAAGATCTATCACCGATATTTTCCATTCCAGGTTGTTTACTTCCCTGAACACCAATTGCAGTTTTCCAGAAGAAGGATTGGGTGTCAGTACAAACAATGCGTCTGTTGCAGGCAGCGTCACCATCACCACCGGACTGTATTTGTAAACAGCATTCAGGTCTGCTATTCTCAGGCGATATTGTAAGCGGCCATCAAAAGAGCTGACATCATCGGCAAATTGATATTCATTCACACCATTGTGCCAATCCATTCTTCCCGCTTCGCTGAAACTATTACCTCCATCGGTGCTTCTTTCTATTATAAAATGAGATAGCCCGTCGGCACGGTCAATACTCCATTTCAGCAATACCTTCTGCTCTTTGTAAGCGGCAGTAAAAGAAAGCAGATCAACGGGCAGCAGCAATCCACAG
>JAEUVM010000355.1 GCA_016787125.1 Chitinophagaceae bacterium
GTCAGTGTGAAATTGCGGTACAGGTTGGCAAAGGCCTCAAGGTATCCTTCGGGGTGGCCTGCCGGTGTACGGCAATTATGTGAAGCGAATGAACTGAGGTAACCAGTACCGGCCCGATGTATCTCAGTGGGTTTATCCAGCCACTTTACCAGTAAAGTATTGGCATCTTCCTGTTTCCATTCAATGCCGCCCTTTTCACCATACACCCTTATCTTAACATTATTCTCTTCCCCGGCTGCCACCTGTGTGGCCATCAGTACACCGGTGGCGCCATTATCAAATTTGAGCATGGCAGCGCCGTCGTCGTCGAGCATACGGCCTTCCACGACAATATTGAGTGAGGAACATATATCGGTTACCTGTAAGCCGGTTACATATTCTGCCAGGTTAAATGCATGGGTGCCGATATCTCCCATCGAGCCGGCCGCACCGCTGCGTTTGGGATCGGTGCGCCAGGAAGCCTGTGCCTGCCCTGTCTTTTCGAGAAAAGTGCTGAGCCAGCCCTGCGGGTATTCCACAAATACTTTTCTGATCTTTCCGAGTGCGCCGGAAGCAAGCAATTGCTTTGCCTGTTTCACCATCGGGTAGCCGGTATAGGTATGGCAGAGCAGAAGTTTCAGCCCCGTGGATTCCAGTTTTGCTCTCAGTTGCTTTGCTTCCTCCAACGAAAACGTGATCGGTTTTTCAATCACCACGTTGAAGCCTTTATCCAATGCCATCATGGCGGGGTCGAAATGAACAAAATTGGGAGTGACGATGCTGACAAAATCAAGCCGCTTATCTTCCGGCATAGCAGCTTCTTTTTCAAGCATCACTTTATAATCGGTATAGATACGATCTTCAGCCAGGTACAACTGGCGGCCTGAATCTGTTGCCACTTCGGGATTAATACTGAGGGCGCCGGCTACCAGTTCAACTTGTCCGTCCATATTAAAAGCAAGGCGGTGAACAGCACCGATAAAAGCATCTTTGCCTCCCCCGATCATACCCATTCTGAGTTTTCTGTTGATCATTGCAAACGTTTGTGGTTTATACTTGAGATGTTGTTATATAAATGTGGTAATGCAAGCGAAAAAATGTGTTGGCCAAACATAAATGTGTGTTTAAAAATAGTACATTTAGTTCTCTTAATCTCACATTTAAAAAACGAAAACCAAACTTGCCAGCGTATGAAATCTGCTATCCGAATCCAGCTATCCGTGATGATGTTTCTGAACTTTTTTGTGTGGGGCATCTGGTTTGTGACGATGGGTACTTACCTCACCATGGGTAAGATCGGGGCAGATGGCGGACAAACCGGTTTAGCCTACGGCACACAGTGTCTTGGCGCTATCATCGCTCCGTTTATTATCGGGATGATCGCTGACCGTTTCTTTTCTGCTCAAAAAATTCTCGGTGTGCTGCACCTGGCCGGAGCCGGACTTCTTTATTATATATCCACTCAAACCACGTTTGGTTCTTTCTATACTTTCCTGCTTATATATATGATCATTTATATGCCAACGCTGGCATTGGTAAATGCGATCGCCTTAAACCAGGTAACCAGCGCCGAAAAACAATTTGCCGGTATCAGGGTTTGGGGTACCATTGGCTGGATCGTGGCCGGACTCATCATCGGCTGGATGGCCTGGGAACCAGCTACTGCTATTGTAAAGGCTGGTACTATGGAGAATGCCACCGATGCAGCCAAAGAAACGCTGAGTAAAGCGGCTTCCAAACTGAACATTACATTCCTCGTAGCCGCAATCATTTCTGCCGGATTCGGTATTTACAGTTTCTTTTTACCAAACACACCTCCGCCCAAGGCAGGAAAAGATGTTTCCTTTGGCGAAGTGATCGGGCTTGATGCTCTCAAAGTGCTGAAGAATAAAAACTACCTGATCTTCTTCCTCGCTTCTGTACTTATCTGTATTCCCCTGGCTTTTTATTATGGCAGCGCCAACCAGTTTTTAAATGAAGCCGGTATGGATAAAGCAGCCGCCAAAATGACCATGGGGCAAATGAGTGAAACATTATTCCTTTTCCTCATGCCTTTGTTTTTCCGCAGGTTTGGGGTAAAACAAATGCTGCTGATCGGCATGGTGGCCTGGGTGCTGCGTTATCTTTTATTCGCCTACGGTAATATAGACAGCGGCATCTGGATGTTATACGCAGGTATCATCCTGCATGGTATTTGTTATGATTTCTTCTTTGTAACCGGCCAGATATACACCGATCAGATGGCAGGTGAAAAAGTAAGATCTTCAGCACAGGGATTGATAACACTCGCCACCTATGGCGTGGGAATGTATATAGGCTTCTGGCTGGCAGGAAAAATTGCAGACCAGAATGCGATAAAAGATGCAGCCGGAAAAGTAATTAACCACCATTGGCAGAGCGTATGGATTTTCCCCTGTCTCTTTGCTGCCGGTGTGGCCCTGCTCTTCCTTGCTTTATTCAGAAATGAAAAGAAAAAACTGCAGGCAGTATAAATGCAACGAAGGACCCTCATAAAAAACCTGGTAACCGGTGCAGCAGCGATGGCTGTCGCACCCGTTGCGGTGGCCCGTGGCGATGAACAGCATGCGGTTGCACTGAAAGGAAATATCAATCATTCTGTTTGCAAATGGACATTCGGTCATCTTTCACTGGAACAGCTTTGTTTGCTGGTAAAAAAGACAGGCTTCTCTGCCATTGACCTGCTCACTCCTTCCGAATGGCCGGTGGCAAAGCAACATGGCATCACCTGCTCTATGTGCTATACCGGTGGAAAGATCAGCCTGACAGAAGGCTGGAACAATAAGAACAATCATTCCTGGCTGATAAAAGATTTTACAGAAGCCATTCCGCTGGTGTCAGCGGCTGGTTACAAGAATCTTATTTGCTTCAGCGGCAACCGCAATGGCATGGATGATGAAACCGGTATGAAGAATTGTGTGGAAGGATTGAAACAAATCATGGGGCTTGCCGAAAAGCAGGGAGTGATCATCCAGATGGAACTGTTTAACAGCAAGGTGGACCATAAAGATTATATGGCCGACAAGAGTGCCTGGGGAGTGGAATTGTGCAAACGGCTCGGTTCGCCCAATTTCAAACTGCTGTATGATATTTACCATATGCAGATCAATGAAGGTGATGTGATACGTACGATAAAAGACAATCATACCTGGTTTGGCCATTATCATACTGCCGGCGTACCTGGGCGGAATGAAATAGATGAATCGCAGGAACTGTATTACCCGGCCATTATGCGGGCCATCCTCGCCACCGGCTACAGAGGTTATGTGGCACAGGAATTCATCTCCACCGGAAAAGAAGCAAAGGACAAAGCAGCGGCATTGAAGAAGGCAATAAGGATATGTGATGTATAACTTTTATATTACTAATCGTAAACAATAAAAATCAACGATAAAACATGGCAGATACTATCTACGACGCAATTGTGGTGGGCTCCGGCATCAGCGGAGGCTGGGCCGCCAAAGAACTGACCGAAAAAGGCGCTAAAGTGCTAATGCTGGAAAGAGGCCGGGATATTCAGCACAAAAAAGACTACCTGAATGCCACAAAGGAACTGTGGGAGTTTCCGCATCGTGGTGGCCGCACACAAAAGATGATCGAAGAGTATCCTAAACTCAAAAGGGATTACCCGCTGAATGAAATAGTGGTGGATCTTTGGGCCAATGATAAGGACAGTCCTTATACCGAAACAAAACCCTTCTCCTGGTTTCGCGGCTATCATGTAGGTGGCCGTTCATTGATGTGGGGACGACAGAGCTACCGCTGGAACAAGTGGGACTTTGAAGCCAACCTGAAAGACGGGCATGGAGTTGACTGGCCCATCCGCTATGAAGATATTGCCTCCTGGTACAGTCATGCTGAAAAATTTGCCGGTATACAGGGCAGCAAAGAAGGGCTTGATGTGTTGCCTGACGGGGAGTTTATGCCTGCCATGGAACTGAACTGCGCCGAAAAAGATGTAAAGAAAAAAATGGAGGCGTTTTATAAGAACCAGCGCAAACTGATCATCGGCCGCTCAGCTAATATTACGGTGCCTCACCAGGAACGCACCAACTGCCAGTACCGCGACAGGTGCTGGAGAGGCTGTCCGTTCGGAGGATACTTCAGTACACAGTCGTCCACGCTGCCGGCAGCGATGAAAACCGGTAACCTTACCCTCCGCCCCTTCTCTATCGTAACCAAAGTGCTTTTTGATAAAGACAAGAAAAAAGCCACTGGTGTGGAAGTGCTCGACACCACTGATAATAAAACGTATGAGTTCAAGGCCAAAGTCGTCTTCCTCTGCGCTTCTGCTTTCAACTCTGCCTGGATACTGATGAATTCCGCCACCGATATCTGGCCGGAAGGATTGGGCAGCAGCAGCGGTGAACTGGGACATAATGTAATGGACCACCATTTCCGCCTTGGTGCCGGTGGTACCGTAGAAGGCTTCAGCGATTTTTATGATTATGGCCGCAGGCCAACGGGATTCTATATTCCCCGCTACCGCAATGTGTACGATGATAAACGAAACTATGTACGTGGTTTTGGTTACCAGGGAGGTGCCGGCCGCGGACGTGGCATCCAGGTGGCCGAAATGACCATCGGTGCAGCATTGAAAGATGCACTCAGTGTTCCATCAGAAAACTGGAATATCGGTATGACAGCCTTTGGTGAAGTGCTTCCGTATCATGAAAATAAAATCACGCTGAATAAGAATGTGAAAGATAAATGGGGCCTTCCGGTGCTTGATATGGACGTTGAGATCAAGCAGAATGAAAAAGATATGCGGGTGGACATGATGAATGATGCCAAAGAAATGCTCGAAGCAGCCGGTGTAAAGAATGTAAACACCTACGATGGCGGTTACGAATTTGGAATGGGCATACATGAAATGGGTACTGCCCGTATGGGCCGCGACCCGAAAACCTCGGTGCTGAATGGCAACAACCAGGTATGGGATGCACCCAATGTATTTGTAACCGATGGTGCCTGTATGACTTCTGCCTCTTGTGTAAACCCATCGCTTACCTATATGGCGCTTACTGCAAGGGCAGCAGACTTTGCCGTAAATGAAATGAAAAAAGGAAACCTTTAATTACTAATTCCAAAAAACTATTGATATGGATCGCAGAGAACTTTTAAAAATGGTGGCCCTTGTTACCGGTGGTGTGGTAATTGGCGGTCAAGTGTTTCTGACTGGCTGTAAAACAGGCGCCAAGGCCGATGCCGGTTTTACCGAATCAAACATTGCCTTGCTGGATGAAGTGGCCGAAACCATCATTCCTGCCACGAATACCCCCGGTGCCAAAGCTGCCAAAGTGGGCGAACTGATGAAAGTAATGGTGACAGATTGCTATACCCAGGAGCAGCAGGATGCCTTTATGAAAGGTATCAGCGAACTGGATGAGGCCTGTAAAAAAGCCAACAGCAAAACCTTTATGGAATGCACACCGCAGCAGCGGCATGATTTCCTTACCAGTCTTGAAAAAACAGCCGCTGATTTCAATAAGCAGGTAGAGGAAAAAGATAAGCCACGCCGGGAAGAATTAGAGAAAAAAGGAAAGAACTATGATTTTGTACCGTCGCCGCTTCATTATTATACCATGATGAAGCAACTGACGCTGATGGGTTTCTTTACATCGAAAACAGGCATGACAGAAACTTTACGTCATATACCTGTACCGGGAAAATATGACGGGGCCTTACCTTATGTAAAAGGCGACAAAGCCTGGGCAGAATAAATACAATTATCTAAACAGATCACACATGAAACTCAGAAGAAGGGAATTTCTCCGGCTGGCAGGTGGCACCACGGCCGGTTTGATGGCAGGCAGCGGCTTACTTCAGGAATGGCTGACTGATGATGAACATAAGAAAGTAAAAAACTTTGGCATTCAGCTGTGGACGCTTCGGGATGATATGCCGAAAGACCCCCGTGGTGTATTGCAGCAACTGGCCTCCTTTGGCTATAAACAAATAGAAAGTTTTGAAGGTGGTAAAGGCATTTATTGGGGCATGAGCAACGTGGAGTTTAAAAAATACATGGATGAACTTGGCATGAGCCTCGTGGCTTCTCATTGTGATATTTCGAAAGACTTTGAAAAGAAAGCTGCTGAGGCGGCCGCTATCGGTGTGAAGTATCTTATCTGTCCCTGGAAAGGGCCACAGAAAAATATTGATGCCTTCAAACAATTTGCAGATGAATTCAACCAGAAAGGCGAAATATGCAAGAAGAACGGGATACGGTTTGCCTATCATAACCACGACTACTCCTTTGTAATGCAGGATGGACAGATGGGACAAGATGTGATGATGAAAAACTCAGATCCTGAACTGGTGGATTTTGAAATGGATATTTATTGGGTGGTGGCCGCCGGACAAGATCCCGTGGCCTGGCTGAATAAGTATCCGAATCGTTTCAGACTATGCCATGTAAAAGACAGGTCAAAAACGCCGGTAACAGACAATAGTAAAAACTCAGTAGAACTCGGCACCGGTACCATTGATTTTGGCACCATTTTAAAAGCTGCCAGAAAAAATGGTATGCAGCATTTTATAGTAGAGCAGGAAGCCTATCCAAATGGCACTCCTTTACAGGCTGTAAAAACAGATGCTGACTATATGAAGAAATTGAAAATATAAAAGATGCTGTCTTAAAAGTTTTTCAACACTGAGACACTGGGCAAAAGAGTTACACAGGGTATTGATTCGCAAGACGCACATCTCTGTGCAACTCAAATCCTCTGTTTCCCTGTGTTGATTTTTTTCAGCTATTCTCTTTTCTTATGCCGTTAATGCATGGCGGAGCGCTTTTACTTCTTCCACATCAATTGCATTGTTCTGATAACTTTCGGCGGAATCTTTAAAGGCCGGATGGATAAACTCCATCGGGCTTTGTTTTTTTCCCCGAAGCGATGAATGAAATTCGGTGCATCCTGTCTTTTCAGCCAGCATTTTTATATTCTCTTTTCTCACACCGCTTCCCGGCATAATGATGAGTCGGTCATTTGCCACCTTGTTCAGCTCAGCAATAAGATCTACTCCATCGGGTGCGGCAGGCTGCTGGCCGGAAGTAAGGATTCTTTCACAACCCATTGCTATAAGTCGCTTAAGCGCCAGGAAAGGATCAGCGCACCTGTCAAACGCCCGGTGAAAAGTAACACCCATCGGGTAAGCTGCTTCAACCAGCCGGGCACTGCGATCTTTATCAATATGACCATTGGCAAGCAACAATCCCAATACCACACCATCACATCCGAGCTGACGGCACAGCTTTATATCATTCAGCATGATGGTGAATTCTTCCCCGGTATATAAAAAATCCCCGCCCCTCGGCCTGATGATCGGGTAAAGTAAAGTGGAAAATGATTCACGGCATTGTTTGATCAATGAAGCTGAAGGTGTGGTGCCGCCTTCAGCAAGGTTGGCACAAAGTTCTATGCGGTCAGCGCCGCCTTCCACTGCTGACTTAGTGGTAATAAAATCGGAAGTGGCTATTTCAATGGTGTAATCAGTCATTCTTTGGCTTTTCTTTAAATATGCTTTTGGCTTTCACCAGCTTTTCAGCTGTTTTAGTGCGAATGGCATAGTCAAAACCACCATGTATTGAAAAAGCGCCAACCTGTCCGTTTTTATTTACTGCAATAAACGCCACCTGTATCTCCCGTGCCTTTTCCTTTTTGATCCTTACGATCTTTTCAATTACTTTTTTACAGGCAGCTTCCGGCGAAAGTCCCTGCCGCATCCACTCAACCACTGAATGGGCCCCTGCCACCCGTATCACATCCTCGCCCTGTCCCGTGGCCGTACAAGCCCCCACTTCATTATCCACATATAAGCCGGAACCGATAATGGGTGAATCGCCCACCCTGCCCCGCATTTTAAAACCGGCGCCACTGGTGGTGCAACTGCCGCTCAGGTTTCCCTGTGCATCCATAGCCAGCATTCCGATGGTATCATGATTCCAGTCGCCGTTTAAACGGGCTGGCGCAAATGGTCCATGCCCTTTCTGGCTTTCCACATTTATCTCAGGCGGATGGTATTCTGACTTTTTCAGCCATTCCCTGTAGTTCTTTTCGGCATCAGGTGATAATTGTTGTGCTTCCAACGGAAAACCTTCAGCAATGGCAAACTGCTGCGCCCCCTCGCCCACCAGCATCACATGCGGTGTTTTCTCCATTACCCTTCTCGCCACCGATATCGGGTGTTTGATCCTTTCCAGGAAAGCCACGCTGCCGCAATTGAAGTTCTCATCCATAATACAGGCATCAAGTGTAACAAAACCATCCCGGTCAGGGTTGGCTTTCAAACCCACACAGCAATTTTTTGAAGCTTCCGTGTGCATCACACCTTTCTCTACCGCATCCAATGCCCGTCCACCGGCAGAGAGTACTTTCCAGGCCTCCCGGTTTGCCTCCAGCCCGGCATCCCAGGTGGATATCGCCAGCGGGTTATTTTTTACGGCATTATATTGGCCTCCGGCTTTTGTTATCCTGTTTAGTAAAAGAGCTGTAGTACCAAGTACAGATGATTGAATGAACTTTCTCCGGTTGGGCATTGTTAATGAATTAAACTGTCCGAAATTAAAGGATTCACCCGCAAAACAGCAAAAACACATTAACAAAACCAAAGCAAAGAATATTTGATGTTGTAACATTGAAATTATATCTTTGTGTTGTAAACACTAAACATGAAAATAGAAATCATCTCTGGCAGCCCCCGTACAAACAGTGTAACCAGGCGGGTGGCCCTCTCTCTGCAGCAATATTTTACCACTAACACCACACATGAGGCCGGCCTTATTGACCTGGGCGAATGGCAACTGCCAATGATACAATCCGTGTGGGTATCACCCGACAAAGCTCCGGAAGAATTCAGGCCGCTTGCGCAAAGAATTTTTGATGCAGATGCTTACATTCTTTTAACCCCGGAGTACAACGGCAGCTACTCCCCTGCCCTGAAAAACCTGTTGGATCATTTTCCGAAGCGGCACCATAAACCCTTCGGCATTGTAACGGCTTCACCGGGAGCCATGGGTGGTATGAGAGCTTCACAGCAGTTATTGCTGCTTGTACCTGCCTTATTCGGAATAACATCCCCTTATATGCTTATCGTTCCGGCAGTAGATAAGAAATTCAGTGCTGAGGGTGAATTGCTTGATGCAGGTTTCCAGGCAGCTTACGACAACTTCATTGCCGAATTCCTCTGGCTGAGTGAGAAAATAGTAGCAGATACAGTTACAGTTTAAAACTAAAAAAAGGAGTATATATGAAAACCATTCTTCATAAGGCTGCCACAAGAGGGCATGCCAACCATGGATGGTTAAACAGCTGGCATACGTTCAGCTTTTCAGGCTATTACGATCCCGAAAGAATACATTTCGGTGCATTGAGAGTGTTGAATGATGATACGGTGGCAGGTGGTATGGGTTTTGGCACCCACCCGCATGATAATATGGAGATCATTTCCATACCCACCGCTGGTGAACTGGAACATAAGGACAGTATGGGCAACACACAGGTGATCCGCCAGGGCGATGTGCAGGTAATGAGTGCGGGCACCGGCATCAAGCACAGCGAAAAGAATAAGAACAGCGATCAGCCTGTGGAATTTT
The DNA here is from genome assembly GCA_016787125.1 of Chitinophagaceae bacterium. Classification (GTDB taxonomy): domain Bacteria; phylum Bacteroidota; class Bacteroidia; order Chitinophagales; family Chitinophagaceae; genus JJ008. Next base: position 9,593 of record JAEUVM010000355.1, read on the forward strand.
TTCAGGTATGGGTAATACCGGATAAAAAGAATGTGGAGCCCCGGTATGATCAGCAGCATTTTACCAGTGAAGACAAACTCAATCGGTTACTCACCGTGGTTTCTCCCATAGGCACACAGGATGGTGGTGTGCAGGTGCATCAGCAAGCCTGGTTCAGCATGGGCAACCTGGATAAAGACATTACCTTAACGTATGAATTGAAAGACCCGCAAAATGGGGTGTACGCTTTTGTGATCAAAGGTGATGTTTCTATTAACAATACACTTTTGAATGAAAGAGATGGACTGGGAATCACCGAAGCCGGTTCTCTCCATATTACAGCAGTCAGCAAAGCCGAAATATTGCTGATGGAAGTGCCGATGTATTAAATAAAAAATGATGCACTGTTATGCCGGGCTGGTCCCGGCATTTTTTTTCTCAATAAAAGCCACAAGGCTCTTCCTCGCATTCTTCTGGATATTTCTTTGCATCCAGCCCATCCAGCCAAACAATTCGCCTTTCCATCCAAGGGCCTGTGCGGCCCACTTACTTATTTTGAAGGCATCGCTATGCTCGATGATCTTTCCGTCTTTCAGCCGCATAAAAGCCTTGATATGGTTCACCACTTTGCGGTTGGTTTTGGAAAAAGTGTATTTGGCCGTCCATTTACAGGTGGCATATTCCTCATCCAGCAGTTCAATATCGTTGAAAGTGAGAGAGAAATCTTTGGCATTGGTACAAAGCATTTCCCACATATACCGTACTTCGTCACCCTGCAAAAACCCGAAAGCCGGATCGCTGAATTGTATATCCTCACTGTAGCAACTGTTCATCGTGGCATGATCCAGGCGATTGAACGCAGTATAGAATTTTGTAATGACGGCGGTATGGGGATGCATAAAATAAAAATCAGGCGTAAAAGGGAATCTGTAAATTTAAACCTTCAAAATTACTTCCATGCGAAAAATATTCTTGCTCATCTCTTTCGTACTGTGGCTTTTTTCAGCCGCTGCGCAAACCGACCAGGATTCAGCCTGGATCAGGGACAACTACACCAAACTGGAACAGTACATTCCCATGCGTGACGGGATCAAACTGTTTACTTCCATTTATATACCAAATGACAGGAGCGAAAAGCATCCTTTCCTCTTGATGCGCACCCCCTACTCCTGCGCACCTTACGGAAAAGAGTTTTCCAACCGGGTATTAAAAAGCCACTGGAAATATTATGCCCGTGAAAACTATATTATCGTGGTGCAGGATGTAAGAGGCCGCTGGATGAGTGAAGGTGAATTTGTAGATGTACGTCCTTTTAATAAAAATAAAACCGGAACCGAAATCGATGAAGCCAGCGATACCTATGATGCGGTGGACTGGCTGGTAAAAAACATAGAAGGCAATAATGGTAATGTCGGCGTGTTCGGCATCTCCTACCCCGGCTTCTATGCCACGATGGCTGCGGCCAGTCATCATCCTGCTATCAAAGCGGTAAGTCCGCAGGCACCGGTAACGGATTGGTTCATCGGTGATGATTTTCACCACAACGGCGCATTCTTTCAAATGGATGGTTTCAGTTTTTATTCCGGTTTTGGCAAACCAAGACCCAAGCCCACCACTGTTGGCTCACCGGGCTACCAGTTTACCACCAGGGATAATTACAAATTCTATCTCGAACATACATTGCCCGATCTGATGAAGCTGATGAAAGACAGTGTGGCTTTCTGGAAAGACCTGTATGCACGTCCCAATTACGACGACTGGTGGAAGGCCCGCAATGCCCGCAATGCCATGTATAATATCAAACCTGCCATGCTTACCGTAGGCGGCCTCTTTGATGCCGAAGATTGCTGGGGTGCCTGGAACTTATACAAGGCCATTGAAAAACAAAATCCCGGAATCAATAACCGGGTGGTGATAGGCCCCTGGTCCCACGGCCAGTGGGGTGGCAATGATGGTACTGCTCTTGGTAATATCCGTTTTGGCAGCAACACATCACAGTGGTATCAAAACAATATTGAGGTTCCCTTCTTCAATTATTACCTGAAAGGAAAAGGTGAACTTCCAAAGATTGCTGAAGCAACCGTTTTCTTTTCCGGCGAAAATCAATGGCGCAAATTGGATCAATGGCCGCCGGCAGGTAATGGCCGTGATATTTACCTCGATGCAAATGGCTGGCTTTCCTGGAACAGGCCGGGAGCCCGCAACAGTTTTACAGAATATACCAGCGATCCTGCACATCCCGTACCCTATACCGAGGATGTGCATTTTCAGCGCACCACGGAATACATGACCGACGATCAGCGCTTTGCCAATCGCAGGCCTGATGTACTCACCTTCCAGACCGATGTGCTGGAAGAAGACCTCACACTCGCCGGTGTGGTGAGTGCCAACCTGAAAGTGGTTATCAGCAGTACCGATGCAGACTTTGTGGTAAAAGTGATAGATGTATTTCCCGACGACTTTCAATATCCCGGCACCAGCGCTGGTGCACGGAGAAGCTCCGCCGGTCCCTACCCGATGGGTGGCTACCAGATGCTGGTGCGTGGCGAGATCATGCGGGGGAAATTCAGGAACAGTTTTGAAATACCGGAGCCTTTCAAACCCGGAAAGATCGAAACAGTAAAATTTGACCTGCCCGATATTGCCCATACCTTTAAAAAAGGGCACCGGCTGATGATACAAATCCAGAGCAGTTGGTTTCCGCTGGCTGACCGCAACCCGCAGCAGTTCATGAATATCTATGAAGCCACAGCCAAAGATTTTCAAAAGGCCAACGTCCGCATTTATCATGATGCGGCAAACGCCAGCAGCATATATTTGCCAATAACCCGTTTATAAGTCATGCGAATACTCACCAGTTTAATATCACTGCTTTTTGCAGTGTCTCTTGTGGCGCAGGAACCCAACATTATTCCCCGGCCGGAAAACCTGAAATGGATCAACAAGGAAAAACCATTTACACTCAGTTCCTCCACGGTAATTGTATTGGAAGGAAGTAACCTGGAAAAAACAGCAGCGTATCTGAATGCTTACCTGAAGAAATATTACCAGTACAATCTGAAAGTGGTAAAAAGATCATCTTCGGCCAACGTTATCCGGCTTAATTATGAACGGATGGATTATAACCAGCAAGG